>JADLDC010000183.1 GCA_020846885.1 Acidobacteriota bacterium
CGGCGTTCGTATGCGGCAAAGAAGAACGTTCTGTCCTTTACGATCGGCCCGCCAAACGTTCCGCCGAATTGCGTTCGCGTATAAGCCGATTTGAACGGAGCGAACGCGTTTCGGGCCTGGATGCTCTTATCGCGAATGAATCCAAAGACATTGCCTGTAAATTCATTTGTGCCGCTTTTTGTGACCACGTTGATGACACCGCCGGTGGCACGCCCGAACTCCGCAGTGTAGCTGTTGGTCGCAACCTGATATTCCTGGACCGCTTCCTGGGAAACCGTCGTCCGGGCGGCGTTGATCGAGTTGTCGGTAAAGTCAGCACCGTCAACGTTTACCTGTGTCGAACGGCCTCGCTGGCCGCCGATGTTCAGACCCGACGTCGGGGCCGGGCCGATCGGCCGGCCGTTATCGCGTCCAACCGTTGAGAGTGTCAGAGCGAAACCGGTCGCACTTCGTTCGTTGATAGGAAGGTTCTCAATGCGTTCCTGGCCGATCGTGTTTGCAACGGTCGTGCGGCTGGCTTCCACTATTTGGACGTCCTCGCCCGATACGTTGACGACCGCCGATGCCTCGCCAAGTTCAAGCTTGATCGGCAGATCGGCACGTTGGCCAACTGTGAGCCGAATGCCGGAGATAACGACCTTTCGAAAGGTTGCCGCTTCGGCGGTCACTTCATATTCGCCGGGCGGCAGGCCGATGATCTGGTAACTGCCGCTGCCGCTTGCCGTAACGGTGCGGACTAGGCCGGTCGCGGTATTTCGTGCTGTAACAGATGCACCCGATACGACCGCCCCATTCGGGTCGGTTACGGTGCCCGCAAGGTCGGCGGCGGTTGCCTGTGCCTGGCCCATCGCGTATGACACGGCCAAGGCGGCGACCAGCACCATACATGCTAGGTTCAAGGTGGCCTTGTAAACTGTTGAGGTAACTGCTCTCATCATCTCGTCTCCTGAAATTTTTGATCTTTTCGAATGCAGCCAGCGGTCGCGCCCTTGCCGGAAATAAAGGAAGGTATTGTGCCGGGTCAGGGTGGGCCAAACAGCGGCCTCTTATTGAGTTTGACCTTGCTGGTTATGCCATTTACAGATGTGCTGTGATGGTTTTAGCTTAATTCACGCCAATAGGCAAGCAAGATTATTGATATTCGCAGGTATTACAGGAATTTTACCCCGACGCAGCCTGTGAGCGCGTGGCGCCGGCAAGATAATTGCGGCCCCGGCGGGTCGATCCAAGAAGAGAGATCGCCATGCTGGGCACAACGGGGAGGAATGCAGCCCGCCGCAAAATGGAACAAACGCGTAGGCGCCGTCCAAAAGCCCGCGCAAAGGCGGCATCGTATCGCTTTTGTAGGGATGCGGGGCCGGAAGAAGCTGAAGTAATGATCTCCGCAAGCAATTTTGAGCCCTCCAACGCCATCAGCATGCCGCTGCCGGTAAACGGGTCAATGAAGGCAGCGGCATCGCCGACGCTCAAAAGATTAGGCATTCGCGATCGCGTTGTCCGGCCAAACGAGCTTATTGAGACCGCTAACCAATCACGTACGCGGTCGGCGGACTCTAAGCATGATGAAGCGGTCCGGTTTTGACAGACTGCTTTGCGTAAGAGCACATCAGCATCCGCACCGAGTTCTCGCGCTTTCGACGCGTTCATCATGAAACACAAATTCGCCAACCCGGCCTCGATCGACGTTAGTCCGCCGTAACCGCCCGGAAAAAAGAAGATCTCGCACGTTCCCGGCTCTATCCGAACATTTTTCAGGTGGGCCTTGAATGCAATAGCTAAAGGCTTACCGCTTTCGCCGACGCCGTTCTCAGCCTTTCTGTCGGCCATCTTTCGCAGGGCCGATGCTCGCCCCGTCGCATCCACATAAAGATCGGCGACGATAGTCTCTCGTTCATCACCAACCACTTCGACGCCCGTTATCGACTTGCCATCGGCCATCACATTCGCGATCCGAGTACCTTCAAGAACACGAACGCCCAATGCTTTTGCCCTATTCATCAGGCACCTGTCCATCTCGTACCGGCTCAGGCTTAAAGCAAAGCCCTCACCGTTCAAGATACCGCTTGAAATAACAAAACTTCGGCCTTTTCGGTCGGAGAATCGTGTTTTGTAGATGCGCGGGCCGCCGAGAGAAAGCAGGTCATCGCGAACGCCAAGCTCCTGAAAATGCGCGAGGGATTCAGGTGAAATGAATTCACCGCACAACTTGTGCCGCGGAAATCGGTCGCGTTCGATGAGTGTTACGTCAAATCCCTGATCCGCAAGCCTGATCGCTAGGCTCGATCCGGCCGGTCCGGCACCGACGATAACGACACGCAACGCTCGATCTTCTATCTTCGTTCTCACAAACAAACAGTCTATCGTATGCCTTTGCATGTTGACAGTTTTGTGAATTCTGGTGTCATTTCGTGGTCTGGCCCCCATTTTGCCGCATGGATTGACATTTGCTGACGGCGACTCGAAAATCGCAAATAATGAAGATACTGCCGATCTCTATCCCAACACCGTTCTATGTCGGTGATGTCAATGTATATCTGATCCGCGAAGATCCGGTAACTTTGATCGACGTCGGCCCAAAAACTGACGAAGCGGCCGAAGCATTGCGTCGAGGGCTCGCCGGACATGGTTTGACATTTGCCGACGTGCAGCGAATAGTGCTGACACACGCACACGAAGATCATTGCGGCCTTGCCCGGCAGGTCCGCGATGCAGCAAAGAATGCCGAGATATATCTGCATCAATGGGAATCGGGCCACCTTGTCGGCCGTCTGTCGCACGAGGAAAATCGCAGGCTTCTGCTTCGTTCAGGTGTTCCGGAAAAGGCTTTCGATGAAATGCGTTCTCTTTATGAAGAGATCAGCCTGTTGACAGACGCACTTGACCCGGAAGACCTTCTGCCCTTGACCGATGGAGAGGAGCTGGAATTTGCCGGTGGAACAATGCGGGTGCTCCATACGCCAGGGCATACGCCGGGCTCGTGTTCCTTTTTTCGCGAGGCGGACCGAACCCTCGTTTGCGGCGACTGTGTGCTGAAACGTATTACGCCAAACCCAATTCTTTCACCGGACCCGCTCGACCCGGACCGCCGATTCCCTTCGCTGGCCGAATACATGGTAAGCCTTGCCCGTCTGCGTGAGCTTCGGCCAACGCTTGCTTACGGCGGCCATGGTGAGCCGGTCACCGATTTCGAAGAGATCTTCAACCGGTATGTTCGGGCGGTTGACGAAAGGCAGCGGCGGATACTTTCTCTTATCCCTGCAACAGGGGCAACGGCTTTCGAGATCGCGCGATCGGTGTTCCCGAACGCCGTGGGCCATGACGTTCATCGGTTTCTTGCTATTTCCGAAGCGGTCGCCCATCTCGATTACGCCGAGCGCGAAGGCAAGTTGGCGGTTGAGTCAAAGAACGGAATAGAGGTTTATCGAAAGAAGTAACGACGCAGCCGAGATCTGGCTGGCAGGATGGCATCTGTCACAGATCTCTTTGACCCGCGTCGTTATCTTTGTCAGGTTGCCGAAACCCGGCAGCTCACGTGCCCTACGCGTAACCGTGCGATCGATCCTCTCTGTTCCTTCATCACCTGAAAAGAGCATTGCTATCGAATAGTCCGTGCGGTGCTTCGCCAACGAGCCCTGGCCTACCGGACGCCAAAATGTTTCGACCACCTTTCGCGCCATCTTTTGTGCGGCCGTGCTTTTTTTCAATTCCAGCCGGGCGACACTCCAATAGAACTGGGTATGAGCGGCCTCTTCGCGGATTATGCCTTCGAGTATTCGCGTAAGCACCGGATGGGCCGCCAATTCGATCATGCGTCGATAGGCCTGGGCGGTTGACATCTCATGTATCGCGCCGAAGGCCATATGGGTTGCCGTGAAGGTACTGCCCAGAAGATTGGTCAGTGACGTTAAAAGATAGGTGCTCAGATGATAGCCGGACGGAACGTTCCCGAGTGTTTGAGCCTGCCAGTTTTCAGGTGTCTCATAGCCGGCCTCGTTCAGAAAGCGGTTTATCACCTGGCCGTGCGTTATTTCTTCGACGCCCCAGCGTTCCATGAATTTGGCGATCACAGGATCACGCCCGGTCGGTGTTCGCCGAAGTTCGCGATGATACATATCGGTCAGAACTTCGACATCGCGCATGTAAAGCAGGACAGGAATGAACTTTTCATCCAGCGGCGTGTCCCTGACCGTTGACCATGGCAGGCCGCCGATGAACTCATCGGTCAACGTTCGCTCCTGCCGCTCGTACCAATCCAAAACGTCTTTACTAGTTTCAAATGCCATATCGGATATTTGACCTCTCCCGTGAAACTTGCCCGGATGCGGGCCGTGAGGATCGGGAATCGGTTTTCATTCAACAACATAATTCGCTAAACTTATCTTTTCGGATTCACCTGATTTCCGCGAGGATAATAGCATTAGAATTATGAGAATTGCATTATTTTCTTTGATCCTTCTCACCTGCGGCTCGGCCGCGTTTGCTCAGGCCCCCTCGCTTGCCGTTGCGGGCGAAAAACACCTGGCAAATATCAAGCAGCTTACCAACGGAGGCGAGAACGCCGAGGCGTATTTTTCGGCTGACGGCAAGAAGCTGTCGTTCCAATCAAAACGCGACGGGCGCGGCTGTGACCAGATCTATACGATGAACATTGACGGCTCGAACGTAAAGATGGTCTCAAACGGCGACGGCCGCACGACGTGTGCTTTCTATTTCAAGAACGATAAACGCGTTCTTTACGGCTCGACCCATCTCGGCGGCAAGGAATGCCCGCCGAACCCGGATTTTTCGAAAGGCTATGTTTGGGCGATCTACCCGACCTATGACATTTTTTCGGTCAAAGCAGACGGCTCTGACCTGAAACAGATGACCAACAACCCGGGCTACGACGCCGAAGCGACGCTGTCGCCGAATGGCAAGAAGATCGTTTTCACCTCGGAGCGGGACGGCGACCTGGACATCTATACGATGGACACGAACGGCAAGAACGTAACGCGTCTGACCGATGAACTCGGCTACGACGGCGGGCCGTTCTTTTCACCGGACGGAAAACAGATCGTTTATCGTGCCTCGCACCCGAAAACACCGGAGGATATTAAACGGTATAAAGACCTTCTCGCCCAGCACCTGATCGTGCCGACGACCTTTGAACTCTGGGTAATGAATGCCGACGGCTCGAACAAACGCCAGGTGACCAAGCTCAATACCGCGAGCTTTGCACCATACTTTACACCCGACGGCAAGAAGATAATTTTCTGCACGAATTACTTTGCCACCGATCCGCGCAAGCGAAACTTCGACCTGGCGCTGATAAACGTTGACGGCACCGGCCTGGAACGCGTCACGTTCAACGAGACGTTTGACGGTTTCCCGATCTTTTCGCCGGACGGCAAAAAACTCGTCTTTGCCTCAAACCGCAATGCCGAGAAGGAAGGCGATACGAATGTTTTTATCGCCGATTGGGTGAACTAGCGAACGATGATCCCATTCTGCAAGTTTCACGGTTTTGGTAATGATTACATCGTTATCGAAAGAGCATTGGTCCCGGCCGGCGTTGAATTGACGCAGTTGGCCAGGGCGATATGTCATCGGCATACCGGCGCCGGCAGCGACGGCATAGCGGTGATCGAAAAACTGCAGGACGATGATGCCGATTTCTTTTGCGAGATCGTCAATCCTGACGGCAGCATAGCCGGTTTTTCCGGCAACGGAACACGCTGCGCGGTCGCGTATATTTATTACAAGCGGCTTTGGACTGGTCCGGTTTTGCGGCTCAAAACACGAAGCGGCATCAAGAATTTTCGCACGATCGAGGCGGACCAGACGGGTCATTATCAATTTGAGGCCGAGATCGGACAGCCCGATTTTACAGGTGCCAGTGTGCCTGTACTGACGCCCGGCCTGAGCGAATCGGTCATCGATCTTCCCGTTGAAGCAGCCGGGCGGACGTTTGCGATGTCGTGCGTAAATGTCGGCAACCCGGTTGCGATCACTTTTGTTGACGATTTTGATCTCGACTGGCGCCTGTATGGCAAAGAACTCGAAACGCACCCCGCGTTCCCGGAAAAAGCCAACATCGTGTTTGTAAAGATAGTTGACCGCGAAAATATCGAGATCCGGATATGGGAGCGGGCCGCGGGCGAAACCTCGTCTTCCGGCACATGCTCAAGCGGTGCGGCGGTACTCGCGGCATTTACAGGCCGTACAGAAAGGCGCGTTTCTGTCCACGCGGTTGGCGGTACAACTGAATTCCTTTGGCGCGACGACGGTGAGATGCTGATCACCGGCCGCGCCGATCTGTCGTATTGCGGCGAATGGCCCTCGTCATAGGACAGACAGTCAGCCTGTCGTACCGGTCTATTTTCTGCTTTTCAGATATTCCTTCGGGATCGGATGTTCGGCCGATTCCTGTTGCCAGAAGATGTTTATCACCCACCAGCGTTTGCCGTCGTTCATAAGCTGAAAGCTGTTTATGCCCCGCATGAAAGGCGATTTGTCGTCCTTTTTCCGAAAGGATTCGTAGGTCGAAAATACCTGGGCGATATTGCCGAACTGATCAACTCGCCGTGCCATTTCGCGTTCATGAAAACCATTCTTTTCCAAAACCGGGCCGCTGCGGGTGATATAGTCTTCCGGCGTCAAATACCGGGCACCGGTCACACCGGTTTGCGCGTTCTTTCCTGACGGGATCAGCTTCGCGTCTGGATGGAACAGCGAGCGAAAGCGGTCCCAATCGCGCTTTTGTCCGGCGTCGCCTGAAATAACGTCATAAACCGCCTTCATGATCGCATCGATAGAACCGACATCCGCCGGGCTGGCTTCCTTCGCGGCCGGGGCCTGTGCGGCGGCGGCTATCGTCAAGGAAACAAGGGACACAAAAAGCAAAATTGTCTTTTTCATGAAGTTGTCTTACGTGCAAAAAACACCCGGGTTTCAAAGTTTGTATCGTCAGCGGGCCAAAATAGTCGAGCGGATCTCAGTGCGGGTTTCCAAACCGTCCTGAACTTCCCTCGGCAGCGAAGCAAAAAAGTCGTGGCCCGTCTTTTCCTCGATCGCACGAATGCTTGTTCGAAATCGCTCCCAGCCGCCTTTCTCGATGCCGTCAACGTTGGGCATATCAACGGCGATCACGCGAATGCGTTCGTTTATTTCGGTCCGCCCGCGCGGCATTACGACAATTACTTTCCAGCAATTCGTCGGTGCGGCGACACGGTTCTTCAATATTTCCTTTGTTCCGTAGCCGCCCGCTATCTGATAAACATCAAACCCGCGCCGCGCCTGGCCGCGGGCATAAGATTCGAGCTTTTCCCACGGATACTGGTTCAACGCCGAGGTTTGCGGAACAATATTCGTCATCAAAAACGTTTCCTCGTTTAGCTTTACACTGCCGAATCGGTCCGCGCTTGGGACCATGTGGCCGCGATCATATCCGCTGCCTGAATAGTCAGAGTAAGAGATGCGGTTGAACCAAGCGGGCAGCCGCGGGTCGGGGCGGAAATCCGGTCGCGGCAGCGACGGCCCAAGATCGGCCCTGGTCGTCCTCCACGAGACCCAATTCGGCGTTCCGCGTGCGTTGTTGTAGGAAATGACCGATCCTTCACCAACGATCAGAAAATTATCCGCTTCGCTCTCATTCGCATTCGACGGGTTGCCGAAAAACAATTCAACGCCTACGCGGGCCTGATCGGGCGTTTGCGGGCCCTCTTGCGTTGTGCCTTGGCGCTCCGGTTCACGAATGCTTGAGCAACCGGCGGCGAATACAGCCCAAATTAGCAAGCAGACAAGATATCTGCGACAACTGCGATCCATCACGATCAAGTCTAACAGAGCCGGCCCACTGCGTCTTCGCGGAAAACCCCACGCTGAGGGCTGAGAGCTGTTGGCTACTTATTAAAAAGAGTGATGTCAAAAATTTTGATCGACTCCATAATAAAGGCGACTTGAACGCGGATGGGGCAGATCGAGCGGATTTTCACGGATCTATCTGTCTTGATCCGCTCGATCCGCCTGATCCGTCTTAAAAAGTTCCTTGATTCCTAAGTCTTTTAGGCTGTTCAGATGCCTTCGATCAGCCTTTGCTGCGCGTCGACTGATACTCGTCTTCGATCCTAAAGCAAAGTCGCAAACACGTTGAGGAAAAGATAGAATTTAGACAATGCCGGACCGAACGCACTTGACGGGCTATTCACGCATGGAACTCATCGCTCTGTTCGAAGAGATGGGCGAACCGCGTTATCGCGCCGATCAGGTCTTTCGCGGCCTGCATGAGCGGCGGCTGACGTCGTTTGATGCAATGACAGATCTGCCTAAGACGCTGCGGGAACGGCTCAATGAAACGGCGGCGGCCTCGGCCTTGAAGATCGAATCACGATACACGTCCGTTGACGGAACGCGGCGCTTTCTTATGCGAACGCTCGACGGCAATCCCGTTGAGGCAGTCTTTATCCCGACCGAAAATCGCGACACGATCTGTTTCTCGTCCCAATCCGGCTGTGCCCTTGACTGCGATTTCTGCCTGACGGCAAAGCTGGGGCTGCTAGAGAACCTGACCGCGGGTGAGATAATTGAACAGATCATACTTGTTCTAAATGATGTTTACGGTGTGGGCGGCGAAACCCCGCACGGCACTAATCTGGTTGCCATGGGCGAAGGTGAGCCATTTATGAATTTCAAAAATCTCACCAGAGCGATCGAGATAATGGCTGATGAAAAAGGCCTTTTCATTGTGCCGGGCCGCATTACAGTCTCGACCGCCGGGGTTGTGCCGAAGATCCATGAATTTGCCGCGTTGGAGCGGCGGCCAAATCTGGCCATCTCACTTTCGGCGGCAAACGATGAGCTGCGCGACCGTATAATGCCGGTCAACAAACGCTGGCCGATAAACGAACTGCTCTCGGCGGCGAAGAATTTTGAAAAAACGCTCAAACGCGGCGAGCGATTCACTTTTGAATACGTTTTGCTCGGCGGCGTAAATGATTCTGACGAACAGGCCCAAGAATTGGCAGGCCTGATCAGTCGCCATAACCTGCGAAAGGTAAAGGTCAACCTGATCCCGCATAACCCGGCAGAACAATTGGAATATCAACCCTCAACGCCCGAACAGGTAAAGCGATTCAAAGCGATACTTGAATCAAACGGCGTCTCGGCTTACGTCCGCACACCGCGCGGCCGCGATATATATGCGGCTTGCGGACAATTGGCGGCCAAGCAGGAACCGAATCTCGTTCAGATCGCCAAGCGATAAACATTATGGAATTCCTTATTCCCGGCCTCATACTTGTCGGCATCATGGCATGGGCATCGACAAGAATAAAACGCAATGCCGCAAAGGCATTTGAAGCTGAAGAGATCGAAACGCCCGAGTATTCTCTCTCAAAGCCGGACGGTTTTCTTTCTATTGTCGATCCGCCGAACGGCCTTTTATTCTCAGCCTATTCAAAAGAATTCGGCGAAGGCGAGGCCAACCGGGTCCGCCGCGCGACCGCTCAACTTCGCCGTCTTCCGGGCACATCCGTGAACCAGGCAGCGAAGCAGGCAAAGGCCGGTGTATCGGAACTCATCTCCGAAGATATTGGTATCATCGGCGGCCGCAAATGCGCTACCATTGTTACTAAGCGGCTGCTGGATGGTATCCCGCTTGAGAGCTGCTACAAGATCCTTGAGGGCACCGGCGGCATATTTCAACTCGTGGTCGATATTCTGCCCCAGTACCAGGATGATTTCCGGCCGAAAGCCGATCACATGATCGACAGCTTCCTACTTAACTGAACTACCTCCCGCATCTAATTCGAATTGTTATGCAGTATCGCAATCCGATCATTCTATTTTTTGCTATATTTTTCCTGAGCTTTCTA
>JADLDC010000443.1 GCA_020846885.1 Acidobacteriota bacterium
AGGCCGAGGACGGGGTTTATGACGCCGCAAATGAAGAGCTTTTCAGCCCGATCGATAAAGCACGCCTGCCGATCAAATACCTTGCAAGCCTTTTCTCGGCCGGCAACACCGCTCAGGTCAGCTATGCATTGAAAAAGCAATACGCGGTCCGGCTATACAAGCGGCTTGAGACCGTTGGCGATGTTGACGCAGCGGTTGTCAAACAGGCCCTTGCCGAATGCCAGATGGATGAGGCCGAGGCAGAAGCGGTCTATCGGCTCACGTCGCTTCCGACGATGGATGAAAGGGTCGTTATCCCGCCGATGCATCGCGAGGAAGCGATGGCAATGCTTGACGACGATATGTGGGAGCAAAAAGGTTCCGCAGGTTTCGGGTTCCGCGAGGCACCTGTAAGAGGAGCGTAGAAAACTTGTGCAGGAAGAAATGATACAGATCACACGCGAAAAGCACGCTTCTGACCCGGTTCGGTACAGCGAGTCACGAGCGGCCGCGATGCCCGACGTCGTTCTATCGAAAAGCGCAGCCAGGCTTCCGGCCGCGTTCGCCGATATTCTCGAATATCCGGATAAACGATGGACCGAAAATATCAATGCATTGACCGCGTCTGTGCTAAAAGATGCCGATGTTGTCGGCCCGTTTTCGGAATTCTATTTGAAGACGCGGGACATGTCGCTGATCCAACTTCAGGAACTTTACGCACAGACATTTGATCTGAATCCGAGTTGCGCACTTGAGATCGGCTATCACCTGTTTGGCGAAGACTACAAACGCGGCGCGTTCTTGGCAAACCTTCGTGAAACAGAAAATCCGTTTGACCTCGGGCAGGACGAGCAGCTTCCGGACTATTTGCCCGTATTGCTGAGATTGCTTGTCCATCTGAATGATGATGAGCTGCGGGGCTCGCTTGCGGCATATTGCCTTATCCCCGGGATCGAGAAGATCATCGCCGCGTTCAAGGAGGAAAACCCGTATCTTGGGCTGGTCAGATCGGTACGGGCCGCGCTCGGCCAGGCGATCAGCGTGGACCAGTGTTTCGAGGGAGCGTTGGGTTAAAACATTTTTCACTATGTGAGGCGTCGTTATGTTTGATTACCTTTTCTTCATTGCTCTGCCATACATCGCGGTGACGTTGATCGTGGTGGTCTCGATCTATCGCTATGTAACGAACAAGTTCTCGTATTCGAGTTTGTCGTCGCAGTTTTTGGAATCCGACGAGCTGTTCTATGGCTCAGTGCCCTGGCATATCGGCATTATCGGCGCATTGACGGGCCACCTGATCGGATTCTTCTTTCCCCAGCAAGTGTTGTGGTTCAACGGCGTTCCGCTTCGTCTTTACATACTCGAAACGACCGGGCTGCTTTTTGGCTTGCTGGCGCTTGTCGGCATTGTTGCCCTCGTCTGGCGGCGGATCACGACGCCGCGCGTTCGTGCGGTCACATCGGTGGTAGATACATTGGTCCTCCTGCTTCTCCTTGTCCAGGTCGGGCTGGGCGTTTATATGGCCCTTTTCTATCGTTGGGGATCATCGTGGTTTGCGGCGTCTGCCGTTCCCTATCTTCGATCGCTGTTCCTGTTTCAGCCGGATATGACGACCATTCAGCCGATGCCGCATATCATTAAGACGCACATTATCACTGCGTTCCTGCTGGTGGCGATCTTTCCCTTCTCGCGGCTTGTCCATATGGTCTCGATCCCGTTCTCGTACCTGTGGCGGCCATACCAAGTTGTTATCTGGAACTGGAATCGGC
>JADLDC010000184.1 GCA_020846885.1 Acidobacteriota bacterium
AGGATGAATTTATCGCGATGGTATCGCACGAACTTCGCACGCCGCTCAATGCAATGCTTGGCTGGGTAGAAATTCTTAAGGGAAACAAAGGCGATGAAGGCGTTTACAAACGTGCGTTAGAGGCAATCGACCGAAGCGCAAAGGCGCAGAACCGGCTGGTCAACGACCTGTTGGATATCTCTCGAATGGAGAGCGGCAATCTTTTGCTTGAAAATCAGCCGGTTAACCTTGCCTCGGTCATCGAGCGTGTTATCGAAACGGCATTTCCAGACGCTGAAAAAAGGTCTATTCTTCTCGAAACTCAACTTGACCGGTCCGTCCGATGGGTACTCGGCGATCCGAACCGGCTCCAACAGGTTGTGAACAATCTTGTCCAGAACGCGCTGAAATTCACACCGGATGGCGGCCGCGTTTCCGTTACGCTTGCATACGAGGACAGTCGGGCCAGAATAGGCGTTGCCGATACGGGAAAAGGCATCGCGGCCGACTTTCTCCCGTTCGTCTTCGACCGCTACCGCCAGGCGCTAGTGTCCGGCGGGACAAAGATCGGCCTTGGCCTTGGATTGAACATCGCCCGCGAGATTATTGCCCTGCATGGCGGTTCGATCGCCGCCAACAGTGAGGGCGAAGGCCGGGGAGCTACATTCTCGATCGTTCTGCCGCTTCGCGAAGAAACCGCGGCCAAAGCATGACTATCGTGCCATCTATTTTCGACGATCAATAACGATATGTGCCGAAACATAAAGACGCTCTTTAATTTTGACCCGCCGGCGACGACCAATGAGGTCAATGCATCGGCGTTGCAGTTTGTACGGAAGCTGTCGGGCTTCAACAAACCTTCGAAAACAAACGAGGAGGCTTTCAGCCTGGCTGTCGAACGCGTGGCGGCCGCGGCCCAGGAAATGCTGAATTCACTGGTGACTACGGCTGCTCCACGCGACCGTGAAACCGAGGCCGCCCGGGCAAAAGCGCGGGCTGCCGTTCGTTTTGGGATGAATGGCGATCGATAGATACTGCGATAATTTATTTCAAATGGTAAGCCAAAGGAGGCAAGGTCATGGCGGGATATGTGACCGATATTGAGAAAAGGTCGTTGGAGAACCGTTATTTTCGCGAAGTGCTTTTTACGGCGCCGCACAGCCAGCTTGTTGTGATGTCGCTTGCTCCGGGCGAAGATATCGGAGCAGAGACGCATCATGGAATTGACCAATTTATTCGCGTAGAATCAGGCCGCGGAAAGTCCATCTTGAACGGCGAGGAGCACGAACTGCATGACGGTTCGGCGGTCGTCATTCCATCGGGTGTCGAGCACAACATCATCAATCTTTCCGACTCAGTGCCTTTGAAGCTCTATACCATCTATTCGCCGCCCGAACACCCGGACGGCACGATCCATGAGACCAAGGCCGACGCCGAGGCCGACGAACACGACCGGCCGCATTGACCGGTACGCGATTTCGACAACGATATGCCTATTGATGTCAAAGGATTGTCGCCGCTGCTTTCGGTCTTCGACATGCCGGCGTCGCTTGCGTTTTACCGCGACAAACTTGGGTTTCGCGTTACAGGTGATTCGGGCCAGAGCGACGAATCGGGCTGGGTAATGCTCGAACTCGGAGCCTCAACGATAATGCTCAATACGGCCTACGACGATGGCGAACGCCCGCTCGAACCTGATCCGGCCAGAATTGCCGCTCATTGCGATACCTGCTTATACTTCGGCTGTCCGGACGTTGAAACTGCCTACGATCATTTAAGATCAAACGGCATCAAACTCGACCCGCCAACGGTCGCGCCGTACGGCATGAAACAGCTTTATGTAACTGATCCGGACGGCTATAACATTTGCTTTCAGTGGAGTGTCGGCGATGAATGATATATGGCAAGCAACGCTGCGTCATCTTGGCGAAGGCAATTTCACTTCGCTTGAAGATCTGCTTGGCGGGCCGGACGGGTTCGATAAGCAGGTCATTGAATGGCATATCGAGGGCAAATTTGATAACGAACCGGAAGTATTTGCGGAAACATTTACATGCGCGTGCATGCTAGGGCGCGTCAATACGGCAGAGTATTTTCTTGACAACAATGTCGATCCGCTTGCGGGAACGGGCACCGGACTGAACGGCTTTCATTATGCCGCCTCAAGCGGACGGCTTGAAATTATCAAGCTGCTGATAGAACGAAATGTGCCGATGGAGGTCGAGAATATTTACGGCGGCACCGTGTTCGGCCAGGCGATGTGGTCGGCGGTGAACGAGTGGAAACCCGATCATGCTGCCATCGTTGAAGCACTGGTGAAAGCCGGAGCCGTCGTCGATGATGGTTACCGCAGTTGGTGGGACGAGCAGAACGTGCCGGAGGCCGAGACAAAACGCCGCGTCGCCGACGTGCTTACGCAGGATCAGGCGGAAATTTCATAAAATTTCATAAATTCTAAAGACATCCGACCTGCGTTTAAGGCATTATTCACGCTATGATGCCAAACGATGAACTGAGATTAAAGCGGCGGATATTCGCGGTCGATCTGCTTCGCGGCGTTGTGATGATGATAATGCTGCTCGACCACACGCGCGACTACATTTATCACAACGGATTTTTGACCGATGCGGCCAACCTCGCCACGACCACGGCCCCATTGTTTTTTACCAGATGGATAACCCATTTTTGCGCTCCAGTTTTTGTCTTTCTTTCGGGCGTGAGCATCTATCTCCAAAAAATGAACGGAAAGTCGAACCGTGAGCTGTCGTGGTTTTTGGTCACGCGCGGCATTTGGCTGATCGTGCTTGAGTTTACTGTCATTCGCTTTCTGATCACATTCAATTTTGACTACGGCTCGATAATCGGAATGGCGCAGGTTATTTGGGCCATCGGCGTTTCGATGATCGTAATGGCGGCGTTGATATATCTGCCTTTATGGGCGATCGGGACTTTCGGCGTCGCGATGATCTTTCTGCATAACCTGCTCGACCGGTTCGATCTTCCGCCGCAGGTCGCCTTTGGCGGTTCGGCCGATCTGTCACAGGCGATCTGGCTTGTCCTTCATCAGCAAAGCATGATCCCGATCGGCGGCTCAGTTGTATTCGCCGCCTATCCGCTGATACCGTGGATCGGCGTGATGGCCGCTGGTTATGCCCTTGGCGCCGTTTACGGTTGGGAAGGCCCGCGTCGGAGAAGATTTTTGTTTGCGCTAGGCATGGCTGCGACCACGCTTTTCATAGCGGTCCGTGCCACAAATCTTTACGGTGACCCAAATGAATGGAGCACCAAGGCACAGTTTACGGCGATAGGTGAAAAATTGATCGAGACCGGTGAACTAGGTCCAGACGCGGTTCTCCCGAAGCCGAATCTGGACGAGCCGACATTTACAATACTTTCGTTCCTTAACACGACAAAATATCCCGCGTCCCTGCTTTTTCTATTGATGACGCTTGGCCCGGCCATTATTGTTCTGGCGTTGGCCGACGGCATCAGCGGCGAACCGTTTTGGCAAACCGTGCTTATCGTGTTTGGCCGCGTTCCGTTCTTTTTCTATATACTTCAATGGGTATGGGCGCATCTTGGCGGTGTCGTTCTGGGCTGGCTTGCGGGTTATGATGTCGGATATCTGTTCAACGCTCTATCGCCGCAAATGCAGGTTCCGCCCGAAAACGGTTTTTCGCTGACCGTTGTCTATCTGATGTGGATAGCCGGCCTCGCGGCCATTTATCCGTTCTGCCTCTGGTACGGCAGCTTCAAACGAAAAAATAAACATTGGCTGCTGAGTTATTTATAAGAGCGCTTTGAAACACTAAATTTTACCTTCGAGTTTTTAGTTTTCAGTTTGAACGGATGATATGTATTCGTACAAACTGAAAACGTAAAAGTAGAAACTGAAAACGCAGGCTCAAAAATATAGTTCTTCAAAGCTCACTACAAATAGATATGGATAGAAATGTTGTGCACACGCGGCATGTTCTTGCGGTTAAGGACCTGAAGATCGAGACAGACTATTACCTCGACAAACTCGGTTTTGACCGCGATTTCACCGCTCCCGGCTGGGAGTTTCTTTCATTCGGCACGTTCAAAGTAATGCTTGGCGAATGCGTCGCCGCGCTCTCTGCATCAGAGACCGGCGACCACTCCTGGTACGCCCACGCCCTTGTCGAAGACGCCGACAGCATCTATCAGGAATTCCTCGACCGCGGCGCGAATATCCTTGCACCCATCCAAAACAAACCCTGGGGCATCCGCGACTTCACCATCATCACACCCTGCGGCCATAGGATCGTATTCGGTCATCTGACAGCGTGAGCCCGCCATCTTCGATCGGGTACTTCCGCCTTTGCTCAGTTGCTCGCTAGCCGACGGTCGGAATGGCGGGTGGACATGCGCAGGCAAATAGCGCACACTTCGCAAGGAATGGCTTTACCGAGTGCGGAGAAACTGGGGCGTTTGGGCCGGGCGTTCGTTTCGGCGGTGATGGTGCTGCTGGCCACTGTTGTCTTCGTGCCGTTCCGTGAGCATTTGCGGCCAACGGAAGTGGCGTTGACCCTTGTACTGGTCGTGCTGCTTACCTCGACCTTTTTGGGAAGCACCGCCGGACTCGCGGCAGCGGTTATCGGGATCCTTAGTTTCAACTTCTTTTTCCTGCCTCCCTACGATACTTTCACGATCACAGGCGCAGAGAACTGGGTCGCCTTCGGCACATTTTTGATCACTGCGGTCGTGGCCGGACAGCTCTCCGGCTACGCACGCCGAAGGGCCGAGGAATCGGAGGCACGAAAAAGGGAGATCGAACGCCTTTACGACGAGTTTCGGGCTGCCTTCGAGAAGGCTAGCGAAGCGGAGGCTCTGCGGCGAAGTGACATGCTCAAATCGGCGCTTCTCGATGCCGTCACGCACGATCTGCGAACACCTCTCACCTCGATCAAGGCATCGGTCACGACATTACTTGACGATGCCGCAGAGAATGTTCTCGACGAGGAATCGCGGCAGGAGTTTCTGGAGATCATCGATGAGGAGACCGACCGGCTAGACGGATTCACGGCAAGCATGGTGGCCATCGCCAAGGTGGAGGCGAACGCACTTGACCTTCGCCGCAGCTCGACTTCAGTAGAGGAAGTGATCACGAACGCTGCTGAACGCGCCGCAAAAATGATCGGGGACCGGGATCTGACGATCAACATTCAGCCGGATATACCAAATGTTTTCGCGGACGCCGTGTCGGTCTCGCAGGTAATTTTCACGCTGCTGGATAATGCCTCAAGATACTCGCCCGCGGGTTCGCGCATCTCTGTCACCGCTGAACAGCAAGATGGCAGCGTACTGATCTCAGTACAAAACGAAGGGCATGGGATAGCACCTGACATGCGTGAGCGAGTATTTGAAAAGTTCGTACGCGGGCATGGAGAAGACATACATAGGACCGGCGGCGGTCTCGGCCTGGGCCTCGCGATCGCACGCGGGATAATTGAATCGCAGGAGGGCACCCTTCGTTATGAGGACCCGAATGACGTATTCGCCGTCAATATGGCCGTGAGGCTGCCGTCGCCACAGCAACCAAGAAATGCCGAAACGAATATTGGTCATCGATGACGAGTTTCAGATCACGCGTGTGCTCAAGCGCAGTTTAGGGGCGCATCGATATGACGTGCGCACGGCCGCGGACGGAGAGGCCGGACTGGACGTTTTCAGCGATTTTCACCCCGACCTAGTTATCACCGATCTTTCGATGCCGGAGATGAGTGGGATTGAAGTGTGTCGGCGGATCCGCAAGATCTCCGACATCCCGATCATCGTGCTTTCCGTCAAGGATGGAGAAGTTACAAAGGTCGAAGCTCTGGACGCCGGAGCGGACGACTATATCACGAAACCGTTCGGCATGAACGAACTGTTAGCCCGCGTGCGTGCATCGTTGCGCCGGGCGCCGGCCGAATCGGAAACGCCCGCGGTCATCGAGCTGGGAGATTTCGTCCTCGACAATTCGAAGCGGACCGTTAGCGTACGCGGCGATGAAGTGCATCTGACGCCGAAGGAATTCGAGCTGATGTCCCACTTGATCGAAAACTACGGCCGCGTACTGACTCACCGGACCCTGCTCGGCAAGATATGGGGCGGTGATCACACTGGGCAGACCGAGTACTTGCGCGTTTTCATCGGCAACCTCAGAAAGAAGATCGAGCCTGTTCCTTCTAAACCTCGTTATATTCTCACTGAACCATGGGTCGGCTACCGCTTCACCCCGTCGCCGTGATCTTTACGAAGTTTTTACGTCCTCTTTATCCCGTCTTTATTCTCCGGGCCTTATCCTTCACATATCGATCGCAGCCGCGAAGACACCGCGACAAGGGACCCTTTATGGAGCGAGTAGACGTAGATGGAAGGTTGACCGGCGCCGCGGCACGGCCAAAGAGGCCCGCCCGGACCATCCAGTTCAGGTTCTGGCTTCTGAATCTTTACGCCGCGGCTATCGGCGGTCCGGCCCTGTGCTCAATCGGCCTGATCCTGTCTTTATTCGCGGCGGCCGGGGTTTTGAACAACAGTGAGGGCCTTGGCATCGTGGTGACGGCACTGATAGTTACCGGACTTGCATCGTTATTATGGGCCGCGCACGCAATGGATCGGGTGACCACGCTGAGGGCGGCGATCGATGGATCGGAGGACAAGCGCCTGCCTTTATGACTTCTTTACGTCCTTCATCGTAGATTGATCTTGCGGGCGGAGAATGCGGATTGGTCCGTGCGCGTCCGGATCACGGCCGCACTTTTAGGTACAGCGGATGACCCGCGAATATATGGACACGTCATCGACAATTGTCGAAACCAATGTAGTGCCTTCGAAAGGCGGACTTCGCGAATGGTTCATGCATGACGTTCGCCCAGCAGATGCACCCGGGGCCGCGGCGCAAGAACATCACGCCCATCGCTGGTGGCAGGTTATGTGTCTTACGGGCGTCGACTATTTCTCTACTCTCGGTTATCAGCCCGGAATAGCGTTCCTTGCAGCGGGAGTCCTTTCTCCGATCGCGACGCTTGTGCTTGTAATACTGACACTTTTCGGAGCATTGCCGATCTATCGTCACGTAGCCACGGAAAGCCCGCACGGGCAGGGCTCAATTTCGATGCTGGAGGCGTTGTTGACGCGTTGGAAGGGCAAGCTTTTCGTACTCGCCCTGCTTGGGTTCGCGGCAACCGACTTCGTCATCACGATCACCCTTTCAGCTGCGGACGCAACCGAGCACGTCATTCATAATCCATATATCGAGGAACATTTTCCGTGGATGGAACACCCGGTTGCCCTTACGTTGCTGCTCGTGACCGTGTTGGCGGCGGTGTTTCTGAAAGGCTTTAAGGAAGCTATCGGACTGGCGGTCGCACTCGTATCTGTTTTTCTGATCTTGAACCTTGTCGTCGTAGTGACCGGGATCTATCAGGTCTTCCAACAGCCGCAGCTTTTCTCGGAATGGGAGAACGCTCTATTCATCTCAACGACGAGCGGCATGCCGGAGACGCGATCCCTGCTGATGATCCTGGCGCTTTCGCTGCTGGTGTTTCCGAAGCTCGCACTGGGGCTCTCCGGTTTTGAGACCGGCGTAGCGGTGATGCCGCTGATAGAGAACCCGAACCGCGTCGAGAAAACAAGGCGGATGCTGATGGCGGCTGCGCTGATAATGAGCTTTTTCCTTATCTTGAGCAGCTTCATCACGACGGTCCTGATCCCCGCCGCGGAATTTGCCGAAGGCGGCAAGGCGCAAGGCAGGGCACTCGCATTTGTCGCCCACCGGTATCTCGGTGAGATCTTTGGCACCGTCTATGACGTTAGCACGATCCTGATCCTCTGGTTTGCAGGTGCGTCTGCGATGGCGGGTCTGTTGAATATCGTCCCAAGGTATCTGCCGCGATACGGAATGGCACCTAACTGGGCACGGGCAACGCGGCCGCTGGTTATCGTTTTTGCCGCGATCTGCTTTGCTATCACGATCATCTTCGACGCAAATGTCGAGGCTCAGGGCGGTGCCTACGCCACCGGAGTTCTGGTGTTGATGACCTCAGCGGGAATCGCCGTGACGATCTCGACCTGGTATCGCGGGAAGGCGGTGAGATGGGCATATCTGGTGATCTCGGTCGTATTCGCGTACACGACCATCACTAACATTATCGAACGCCCGGACGGTATCAAGATCGCAGCGTTCTTCATTGCGGGCACCGTTATTGCCTCTTTCATCTCGCGGGCGATGCGGACTACAGAAATTCGCATAGATAAGATCGAATTCGATGCGCCGGCCGAGCGCTTTCTCGATGATCTGGCTTCGGAAGGCGAGGTCCGGATCGTCACCAACCGCCGCGAGAGCGGCGACGTGGCCGAATATCGGTACAAGGAGCACGAAAAGCGGATGGATAACCATATTCCATCCACAGACCCTATACTCTTCTACGAAGTCGAGATCGGCGACGCCTCTGAATTTTCGGGTAAGCTTGCTGTCTCCGGCAAGGAGGTGGGCGGCCATAGAATACTAAGCACAAGATCGCCCGCTGTACCAAACGCGATCGCGGCCCTTCTGCTGGAACTTCGCGACAGAACCGGCAAAATACCGCACGTCTATTTCGGCTGGAGCGAGGGCAACCCCATCAAGTATCTCGTCCGCTACCTGCTGTTTGGCGAAGGCGACACCGCCCCCGTTACCCGCGAGATTCTACGCCAGGCCGAACCCGACCCGGAACTGAGGCCGAACGTCCACGTCGGAGGATGAACGCCGCATGAAGCTTTGAGGTTTGATCCGCCATCCGGAGCTGCCAGTTGCGAAAAACTGCGCGAAGGCGGACGCTGCATCGTTTCGATCGACGGAAACGGAGATCGACCGCAATTCCGCGCCATCGCGAGATCAACAAGCTGCTAGAAAAAAGATGTGTCCGGCCGTAGGAGATCCAAAACCTAAATGGTTCTTCAGGTGCTATTCCATCTCGCTTTCGTCTATGTCGAAGTTTGCATAGACCTTTTGGACGTCATCGTTGTCGTCGAGGGCGTCGTAGAGTTTTAGCATTGTTTTGGCGTCGCCGCCTTCTAGTTTTATGTAGTTTTGGGGGATCATTGAGATCTCGGCGGCCTGGGGTTCGATGCCGGCGGCTTTGATGGCTTCGTTGACGGCTTCGAAGGCGTCGGGAGCGGTGAAGATCTCGAAAACGTCGCCTTCGTCCTGCATATCGTCAGCACCGGCGCCAACGGCGATCTCGAAAAGCTCGTCCTCGCTTTTGGCGGCCTTGTCCACCACGATGTAGCCTTTCTTGTCGAACATCCAGCCGACGGAACCAGATTCGCCCATGTTGCCGCCGTTTTTCGAAAATATATGGCGGATCTCGGCGACGGTGCGGTTGCGGTTGTCGGTCATCGCCTCGACCATCACGGCGACACCGTTCGGGCCATAGCCTTCGTAGAGCACCTCATCATAATTCGCTCCTTCGCCCTCGCCCATGCCGCGCTTTATCGCGCGGTCAATGGTGTCGTTGGGCATATTCTGCGCCTTTGCGTCGCTGACCGCCTTGCGAAGACGAGCATTGGAATCAACGTCTCCGCTGCCGCCGGTTTTGGTCGCGACGGTGATCTCTTTGATCATTTTCGTAAAGATCTTGCCGCGCTTCGCATCGAGCGCTCCCTTTTTGTGCTTGATCGTGTGCCACTTGGAGTGTCCTGACATCTATTATTTCCTCAATTCTATTTGTAGAGATATGTGTGAAAGCGAACACAGCCTTAGACTTGAACTCAGACGCTCGGTCCCGACCGGGCACACTCCCTACCGGTCGTGTTTCCGCCTTCTTTTCTCAGCGTCTCAGCGTCTAAGTGCTAAAGAGAAACCAGCACCCTTTGGTCGCGGTTCTGAGAAATCCAAAATCCAAAATCGGAAATCCAAGATCCGACGAGGCACACTCCCTACCGGTCGTGTTTCCGCCTTTTTTCAGCGTCTCTGCGTTAAGAGAAACCGGCACCTTTCGGTCGCGCTTCTAAGAGATCCAAAATCCAAAATCGGAAATCCAAAATCCGATCGGGCACACTCCCCACCGGTCGTGTCTCCGCCTTGACCGAAACTGAAAATATATCACGCGGATTTTGCATCGGCCAAATACAGAAAGAGCCAGTCTATGTGATGATCTTTCTCATTTGCTCGGCAGTTACGCCGGTTATTTGTATACGCTTGGTTTTTGACGTTTGGCCCGAGACTATCTCAACACCGCTTTTCGCGACACCGAGCATTTTGGCGAGAAATTTTATTAACTCAGCGTTCGCCGCGCCGTCAACGGGTGGCGACGCCACTCGGATCTTCACTGCATTGCCAATTTCGTCCGCAAGTTCGGTCCTTGCGGCACGCGGCACAACACGGACCTCGAAAGTGATGCGGCCGTCTTTCTCCGTAATGTTGAGCATGGCCAAGGAAGGTCGAAATTGGTTCAGTTCCTCTTATCCCCCTTCTTCAGTGGTTCGCTGAGAAATTGACCACGGAATATGAGGAATCAGAGGAAAAGAAGATCGAGCCCAGATCCTAACCGCGAACGAAAATATTGAGCACGATTGATTGCAGGAACATTATCAATATCAGCACGATCATTCCTGAAAGATCGAACATCCCCACCGGTGGGATAAGCCGCTGAACCGGCAGCATTATCGGATCGGTCACGCG
>JADLDC010000185.1 GCA_020846885.1 Acidobacteriota bacterium
GACGTGATCAGAAACGATTGAACATCAAGGTCGTCCCGTGGGGCCCGACACAGATCGATGTTGACACCGCTCGACAGCGTGCCGCAGCAAGCGAGGTCGTCCGCCGCGAGCTTAATGGAGCAAACTATCGCGAAGTCGGTTTTGAGTATGTTTACGATACCGCCGAGACAAAGTCCCAGGCACCTCGCCCGCCAAAAGGCTTCCGGGTGATCTATTACAACTACTCGACCGATATGACACTCTATGCCGACGGCGATTTTGCCGGTAACGAGCCGATAACGGCATATTGGACGAACGAGGTTCCCGGCTTAAATGAATCGGAGATACTGGCGGCCTTCCAGGTGCTGGACCAGGATACTCAGTTCCGAGGCCTTCGCGCGGCGAAAAAGGCCGCATATTACCAGGCGATGCCGCCGACAACGGTGATCGACGGCGAACGGCTTATCAATATCGGCGTCGGCGATCCGGCGACGGGTGCGTACAAGATCGTCGGTGTAAGTTTTAAGAACAACAAGGTCGTCAACTACGCCAACGGTGCTCCGCCGACCTCGATCGCCGCGCCGGAATCATGCGGTGTAGGTGATGCCGGACAGTTGCCGAGCGGAAACGGCGTGGCTGGACAGGCAACCCTGACCGTCAATGACACGGGCGGAAATCCGCTGTGGGAAATGATGGTCGTGCGCCCTTCGTCATCATCGGGACGAAACTTTGAGCGGTCGGGCCTGGAGGTCCGCGACGTGAAATACAAAGGGAAAATGGTGCTCAAACGCGGCCACGTTCCTATCCTGAACGTCAAATACGTTACCGGCTGCGGCCCTTACCGCGATTGGCAGTACGAAGAAAATAACTTCAATGCACCGGAAGAAGGTTCGCAGAACCCGGCACCGGGCATCCGCATTCTTGCTCCGGGGCAAGTAGCGACAACGATCGTCAACACCCGCAACGACACCGGAAATTTTCACGGCGTCGCCATCTATACCGCAGGCACCGGGAACGGCCAAGAGGTTGTCCTTGTCAGCGAAATGAGTGCCGGCTGGTACCGTTATTCAATGGAATGGCGGTTTGCAGCCGACGGAACGATCCGCCCGCGTTATGGATTTGGCTCGATCTCCGATCCGTGCGTTTGCATTCAGCGAACGCACCACACCTACTGGCGATTTGATTTCGATATCGTAAATCCGGAAAACAAGGTCTTCATGCTCGACCGCGGCCGAAAGTATCGAAAACCGATCGAGACTGAGACCGCATTCTTCAAAAGCCCGTTGACCAGCCGCAGCGTGCTTATTCAGAACGCGAACGGCGACGAGGCATATCAACTGGTCCCCGGCTCCAACGACGGCAGGGTTACCGACAACGACGGTAATCTTTTTGACGCCTATGGTGCCGGTGATTTCTGGGTAATGCGTTTTAAGGGCACTTCAGCCGCTCCCGGTGAACTCGATGATACGGACGGGCCGCTTTATCCTGGTGCAAATCTTGCCCCATGGGTCAACGGCGAATCGACAACCGGCGAAGACATCGTCGTATGGTACGCCGGCCATCAAGTGCGTCAGGACGATTCAAGCCGGAGCTCAAGGCCGCAGGTTCTGTCGGGCATACACGTCATGGGCCCAACACTGCGGCCAGTGCTCTGGTAGCTCGAACCGCAACCTTTTCAAGTGTGAACTGGTCATGACTAACTGAAGAGATCATTCTTATTCGGTTAAAAGTGGCCAGTTCACGAGTGAAAGGTTTCGTGCCGTTGCTTTTTCGCATCAAAATTGAAGGAAGTCTGATCGCACTCCCCCGCACATACTCAGGAGGCAATTTTGCGTAAATACTTGATCTCTCGCTCGCGGTTAGCGGCTGCATCGCTCGCATTCGCCGCGTTCGCGGTTATACCGGCCATACCACAATCGGCAACGCCTACGCCATTTATCAGGCCGGCCGTGACGGTCACCGACAACCTGACCGCGAAGCCGACAGCGTCGCCAGGACGAAGCCTGAGCGATCTGCAGGCCGATATCCGGGCGCGTCTTCAGCGGCCTGAACTTCGCCGGGGACAGGTCGGGATCAAGATCGTGTCGCTGAATACGGGCAAGGTCGTGTTCGAAGAGAACGCTGAGAAATACTTCATGCCGGCCTCGAACATGAAGAATTTCACGGTGGCGACGGCGCTTGAAAAATTGACGCCTGACTACCGCTTTGTCACAAGCGTTTTCGCCCGAGCGATGCCGGACGCAAGCGGTACGATCAAAGGCGATCTTCGCATTTACGGCCGAGGCGATGTTTCCCTCTCGACAGCCTTCTTTCCGACCGCGGCGGAATTGGCTGCTGCCGGAAGCGTTCAGAACGGCACATCTAGATCGAGCGTCGATGCGGTTTATTACCAGGGCATCGACAAGCTGATAGACAAGATCATTGCCGCCGGCGTCAAACGCATTGATGGTTCGATCATCGGGGACGATTCGTATTTCAAAGGCTATCCGATCCCCGGCGGCTGGGAGTGGGACGATCTGCAATGGTATTACGGCGCCGAGGTCAGTTCGCTGCCGATCAACGACAGCGCCGTCGATCTTGAGGTCAAGCCCGGCCCGGTCGGTTATTCGTGCAGTGTAAAGCTCACGCCGTACAATCCGGTTTATCGCGTAAAAAATCTCTGCACAACTACGCCGGCCGGCACACCGCGAACCCTGCGGATAGAAAAAGAACTTGGGCAGAACGTGCTTACCATTTCTGGCACTCTTCCTGCGGGGAATGGCGGCACGCAGAACTCGATCGGCGTGTCGCGCCCGGCAGAGCTTTTCGCGGCCTTGCTGAGAATGCGGCTCGAACAGCGTGGCATCGAAGTTACGGGCCAATATCGTGCTGATAATTCCGCGGCTGCCGCACCGTCACTCGTTGAGATCGCAAAGCTTGAATCGCCTCCTCTGGCCCTGATCGCCGCCAAAACGATGAAGCCGAGCCAGAATATGTACACCGAAACGCTGCTCTGGACGCTGGGCGAAGAAGCAAGAAAGCGTATGTCTGCACCGGAACCTGCTCCGGCGGCAACGGACTCGCCAACGCGTACGTCAGGGCCGGCCCTCGCGCCGATCTCCGTACAGCAGGAATCGAGTGCCGATCTTGGGCTTGCCGAAGTAAAAAGTTTCTTATCCAGTATCGGCATCACCCCGGATGCCGTTCTTCAATACGACGGCAGCGGCCTATCACGCCATAACCTGATCACGCCGTCGGCTGTCGTGCAGCTTTATACCTACATGGCAAAGGAGAGCAAGTATTCCCAGGCGTGGCGCGACAGCCTGACCATCGGCGGCGTTGACGGCACGCTTGCCAACCGGTTCAAAGGAACCGCCGCCCAAAATAACATGCGCGGCAAGACCGGCACCATAGATCAGGTCTCGGCCCTCTCCGGCTATGTAACAACTGCCGCAGGCGAACCGCTCGTCGTCTCATTCATAGTCAACGGCGTCCCCACCGGCCGCGACCGCACAAGCATGATGGACGATATCGTCGTAGCACTGGCAAAATTTAACGGGAACATAGACGAAGTCAGAACCACCTCGCGTTAGCGGGTGGGTTCTTAAGATCAGGTCAGTACCACCTCGCATTAGCAATTGGGTTCTTGAGATCAGGTCCGTACACCTCGCGTTAGCGGGTGGGCTCTTAAGATCAGGTCAGTACCACCTTGCGTTAGCGGGTGGGTTCTTAAGATCAGGTCAGTACCACCTTGTGTTAGCGGGTGGGTTCTTAAGATCGACGGCCAGTATTACCTCGCATCAACGGCTGAGATGCCAGGCGACAGTACAGCCTGCGACGCAGAATATTCAACTCATCCTTTCAGCACATCCAGCAGCTTGTCATGGATGCCGCCGAAGCCGCCGTTGGACATGATGGCGATGACATCGCCTGCTTTCATTTCGGGCGTTAGATGTTCGACGATGGCGTCAGCATCCGGGAATGACATTGCGGACTTGCCTTGCAGTTCAATGTCTTTGACAAGTTCATCGACATCAAGGACCTTGCCGAGTTCACTGGCTTTTGCGGTGTTGTAAACGCCGGCGATGATGACATAGTCGGCGTAGGAAAAGGCCTTTGAGTACGGTTCTTGAAAAATGGCAAGCCGCGATGACCACGAACGCGGTTCGAAGACGGCGATCAGACGGCGGCCTTCGTATTTCATCCTCAATGCTTTCAGAGTTTCCTCGACAGCCGTCGGGTGATGGGCAAAATCGTCAATGACTGTCACGCCCCGCACTTCGCCGCGTATCTCAACACGGCGTTTGACCGATTTGAATGTGTGAAAAGCCTCCTGGATCTTTTTCCTTGAAATTCCCCAGGCATCGGCGGCAATCATGACTGCAAGACAATTGCGGACGTTGAATTCGCCGATCAGGCGTGTCTCGAATTCCGTCCATGAATGGCCGTCCTTGAAGACAGTGAACCGCGTCGTGTCGCCCGAAAAATCAATATAGCGTGCCTGCCATTTGGCCTCGTCGTTAAGCCCGAAAGTTTCGACATTCGTAAAGAGCTTTCCGTCCATTTCGGCAAGCACCTCTTGAACAACAGGTGAATCGGTGCCGCAGATAAGCCGCCCGTTTCCGGGCACGAGGTTCATCAGCCGCGAGAACTGATACTTTATCTCGTGCAGATCGCGATAGATATCGGCGTGGTCAAATTCGATGTTGTTGACGATCGCGATCTCCGGCAGATAGTGCATGAATTTCGGCTTTTTATCGAAATATGCCGTGTCGTATTCATCGCCTTCGATAACGAAATGATCGCTTTTCGTCACGCGGAAACTCGCATCGAAATTCTGCACGATGCCGCCGACCAAAAACGAAGGATCAAGCCCGCCAACCTCGCAAACCCACGCTGCAATACTCGTCGTCGTAGTTTTTCCATGCGTTCCGGCAACGACCAGCGAACGCCGGCCGCGAATAAACTGTTCTTTGACGATCTCAGCCTGCGACCGGTACATCAGCTTCCGGTTCAGCACTTCTTCAAGCTCCGCGTTCCCGCGGCTGATCGCATTGCCGACAACCGTCACATCGGCCCCGATGTCCGCGTTCTCCGCCTTGTAGCCGTTCAGGATCTCGATCCCCAACGCCTCAAGCTGCGTTGACATCGGCGGATAAACATTCTGGTCCGACCCGGTAACCCTATGCCCGCCGGCCTGAAGCATCCCGGCCAAACTGGCCATTGCCGTCCCGCAAATTCCAATGAGGTGATAGTGCATTTAGAAGTACTTTCGTTTGTATGTTCTCAGAATGCTTAACAGTTCGTAATCGCCGCCGGTCGATGTCAGATGTTTGATGAATCGCTCCAACCGGTCAGGAATGACATCATTCTCCACCTTGTTGAAAGCCATGCCCAAACGTTCAAGCAACTGGTCAATTTCTATGAGGTTAGAGGCAAGGGCGGAGGTCAGAAATTCCAGGTCTTTTTCCCGTCCGGCGATGAACTTGCTCACGGCGACGTCATGTTTGTCGGCACAGAGAGCGATTACGTTATCGGAATCGTCAAGATACGGAACCATTCGCTCACGCCAACCGTCAGGCAGAGTCACGGAAGCGAGGCCCAGGGCATCAGCGAAAAATCCGTACTCTACGCGGTAAGGGCTTTGGATGCCTAATGTAAGGTCGATCTGAGGACGTTTCGAAAAATTTGAGCTGCTTAACATGAAATCGCATTCAACCGATTTGCGCGCGATCTCAGGCATTTGATCCGTGAATGCATGGAATGCTTGGGAACCGACGATGATCGGCGGATCATCACCAGATACCTCCCGAAAATCGTTTATGAGTTTAATCAAGTCCGATCTCAGCACATTCGCTCCATGAAATACTCTGTTCTGTTCTGGTTAGAATACCTGCAAACGGAGACGACGACCTCAACCGTTGTCCTTCATCCGTCTCGGAAATGATAATAGATTCGATCTCACGAGCGGTGGATTCTTCGATGATCTTCTTCCATTCGAGAAGTGCCCGGCGTTCCGGTCCGAAAGCAAAGCTGTCTTTCGCCAGCCAGCGTTCAAGATTCGCAATCGCGACGTTCAATGTATTTACCGGATCGGAGCGCAGCTTGTCGGCGATTCGACGGTGAAGCGACAACGAAAATCTATCGGAAAAGTTCATATGCCAATTTTAACAAAGTTCATTGGCCTATTTACCTACAAGTTCCGCCACCAACTCATTCGCGTCGTAGATATTCCGCAAGGCTTCAAGAATTCCGGCACTGTGGACGCCGACCGCACGGGAGCCTTCGGCTTCCTCTATGTACCAATAACGGTTCGAGAGTTTCTGGTTATTACTGTCGAAGTTCAAGCCGACGACCTCGCCTTTGCGGTTGATCACAGGTGAGCCGGAGTTGCCGCCGATGGTGTCGGCGGTATAGACGAAGTTCAGCGGAGTTGAAAGATCTACACGCTCGCGACGGTCCAGCAATCGCTGCGGAAGGTTGAACGGAACTTCATTGTCGAAGCTGATGTTGCGGTCGTAAAGGCCGAAGAAGGTTGTCTTAAACGGTACAAGCGTCGTGTCTTCGTCATAGCCTTTGACCTTGCCGTATTCGATGCGGAGCTGCGAATTGGCATCTGGCGGCATGCTTTTGCCATATA
>JADLDC010000186.1 GCA_020846885.1 Acidobacteriota bacterium
AAGCTACGCGATCGGGGCCTTTCGCGATGCGGCGGGACTGACCTGGCGTTTTGAAATGACGAACACCGGGCTTCAGCGGGTTCTTCCGACAGCGGACGAATACTAGTCAATTTGACGTCTGACATCCATCTGGATGATCTACTATCATGAGCATATTTGAAGATCTGATCGATGAACTGAAGAACGAGAATCTACTCGAAGAGACGATCATCGATCTGAAACCAGCCGAAGCTCCGTCTGCCGTGTCAGCGGCCGTCACAGGCGGCCAGGCCGTATCGGCGCCGGCCGGCATTTTGGAACTTGAAGCCGTAGCTCCGACATCCAACAGCGCCGTTCAGCCGGCCGAGACGCAGCAGACCGAACAGGAGTTCTTTCGGAAGCGGGCCATGGAAGAGGTCTCCGGCCTGCAGATGGTCGAGCATGTTTTTTGCGGGATCGAGCGCGAACATCTGGAAGCGGATCCGCGGCCGTTCGATGACCTCAACGCGAAGAAGGCTCTGCACAAATTTCTCCAGGTGTCCACGGACCCAAGTTCGCGTGAGCATGCCGAGGCCGAATTCGCGCTTCGCCACGAAACCGAAACCTGGAGCCTGGCCCTTGCAGAGCGCGATCAAAAGTTTGCGGTCTCAAATATCCGCCGGTTCTGCGACGAGTCCCGTCCGGTGCTCAGCTCGTCCGCTTTGATCGCACTGGGCCGGTTTTACAGGAATTCGCCTTATTCTGAGGATGTTCGCGGAAAATTTGACTACATAATGACGCGCCTCTTTTCGCGCGAGAGCGAGGACGGCAGGCGGGCTATGCTGTTCGATCATAACGAAATGATCGGGCATATCAACAAGCTTTACGCGGACTGGTCCAGCATCGCGCTTTACACGAGCAGCGACGATTCGTCAGAGATAGAATTGACCTTGATACGCTTCGAGGAATTCATTCTTGAGATCGAGCAGGCCGGCACCTTCGGTGAACTCCTTGGATCGGACTTTTTCAATCGGCTTCGGACCTACAAGGAAGAGTCGGCCGAAATGTTCTACGTCCCCGTCGTTCTAGCGGCGGCCATGAAATGCAATCTCGTGGTCGGCAACCGGTACGTGGAACTGATCGCTCTTGAACGGAACGCACGCAGCGCCGCAAAGGTCGAGGAGCGATACGGCTCGGAATTTGACCATCTCGTCTCGAACGCCGCCGGGAAAACACTTGCGTTGACCGATGTTCTGAGTCTCGACGTCGATGTTTCGGCCGAAGAGAAGCCCAAGCGAAACACCGCAATACCGGCACTTGCTCCGCAAGCTGTCAAACCTAAGCCACAGCCCCTGGAAACGGAGAAAGCGGCCCGATTCGACCTTTTGGGCGTCAATCGCTGGCTTGCCGCGCTTTGTGTGTTAGTCATATTGGCCGGTACCGGAGTTTTCGTCTGGGCGGAAAGATTCGCCGGCGGCAATGATTCAGGTGTCGCGATGGCGAAGCCGGTCGAGATCGATGTCGCAGATGCCGGAAAGTATCTCAAGAACGCACGCCTTACGAATGAGACTTTGTACGCCATCACCCAGCCGTCGTTTGACACCCTGACGGAGAGCGAGAAGAAGGAACTGCTCGCCAAGGTGCAGAAATTCGCCACATCAAAAAATATGGTGAGCGTTGCCTTGCTCAACAAGGAAGGGCGAACCATTGCCTTTGCTTCAAAAAGCCGTTTAGAGCTGGTCCCGCAATAGGCCAGCCGAGATCGAGAGATCACTACAATTCACCGGCGGTTGAAACTGGATGTTTTGCCGTCGGTGGATCTTTTTTTGCGTCAATGACCATGAATTTTCTTGCAAAAATGTCGGATGGCATGGGATCACCTACGAAAATGTAGGAGATGTAATAGCCCCACAATCTGGTGAACTTGATCTAAGTATAATTGAAACAATGTTTTACCGATATTCCGGAGGTTGGTACGTTGCTTGCATTCATCAGCGCATCCACCCCTGTTCTGGGTAAATATATCGTTAGGAGCGTGAATGAATCCAAAATCAATAATTTCCTATGCCGCGGAGCACGAGGCGAAATTCGTATCAGTACGATTTACCGATCTTCCCGGTGCCTGGCACCATCTTACATACCCGATCCACAATCTGACCGAAGATGTTTTTGAGGATGGGTTCGGGTTTGATGCGTCGAGCCTTCGCGGCTGGGCCGTCATCAACGAATCCGATATGCTTTTGATCCCCGACCCGTCACGGGTCTGGATCGATCCGTTTGCTGAAGAAACGACGATCTGCCTGATCGCGAATGTCGTCGAACCGATAACGAAGGAAGGTTACGGCCTCGATCCACGGTCGGTGGCGGTCCGGGCCGAAAGCTATCTTCGCTTTACCGGCATCGCTGACACCGCATATTTCGGCCCGGAAGCCGAATTCTTCATTTTTGACAATGTTTCATTCCACAATGATCAGAATTCGGCCGGCTTTACGGTTGATTCCGAAGAAGGACATTGGAACACACGCCGGCGGGGTGATCTCGACAACCCGAACCTCGGTTATCATATCCGGGCGAAAGAGGGATATGTGCCCGTGGCGCCGGTGGACACGCTGGTCGATCTGCGAAACGCGATCTCGCTGGTATTGGCGGATGTTGGCATCGATGTCGAATGCCATCATCACGAAG
>JADLDC010000187.1 GCA_020846885.1 Acidobacteriota bacterium
AAACTCATAAAAACTCTCCGTAACTTCACCTATGAAATTAACCGTATTCGCATTTGCGCTTTTCGCGCTGCTGCTTTGTTCGCCGCAGCTTTTTGCACAGACGATGCCGAAGGATGCCGATCCGGCCCTTTGGGCACGGGCATTGAAGATCCACAAGAAAGCTATCATCGTGGACGGACATAACGATATTCCTTCACCGATGGTCGATGAGGATTTTGATCTTGCGACCCCGAATGTCGGAAAGTTTCACGTTGACGGCAGCCCGTTCCATACCAATCTTGACCGGTTCAAGGCCAGCGGCATTACCGGCGAGTTCTTTTCGATCTATGTTTCGGGCGATACGCTTCGCACGGGCGGAGCGATGCGGCGGGCGATGGACCTGATCGACGCGACCTACCGCGAGGTTGAAAAGCATCCGCGGCAGTTATCGCTGTGCACGACCTCCGCCGAGATCCGACAGGCGAAAAAGCAGAACAAGGTCTGTGTGCTGATGGGCATCGAAGGCGGTTATGCGATCGAGAATTCGCTTTACGCCCTGCGCGATTTCTATCGGCTCGGCATTCGCTATATGACGTTGACGCACAACGTTTCGCATGATTGGGCCGATGCACATAACGATAAGCCGAAGAACAACGGCCTTTCTGATTTTGGCAAGGAAGTTGTCCGCGAGATGAACCGGCTCGGGATGCTGGTGGACATTTCGCACGTTTCGGAAAAGGTGATGAACGACGTATTGGACATTACAAAATCTCCGGTCATTGCTTCGCACTCGTCGGCACGCGGCGTTCAGGACCATACGCGCAATGTTTCGGACGCCGTCTTCAAACGCGTGGCCCAAAACGGCGGCGTGATAATGATCAACTTCTATCCGTCGTTCCTCGACGCACGCACGAACAAGGAAGAGAACGAGCGGTCGGCACGTTTGCGGCCGCAGCTTCAGGCCCTGCGCGAACAGTATAAAGATAACCAGGTCGGGTACAACGAGGCCGAGCGGAAGCTGTTTGACGCCAACCCGATCTACATCACGCCGTACACCCGTATCGTCGATCATATCGATCACGTAAAACAGCTCCTCGGCAATGTCGATAATGTCGGCCTCGGCTCGGATTTTGACGGTGTCCCGTTCCTGCCCGCCGGGATGCACGGCATGGAAGATCTTGTCCTGGTCACCTATGAAATGCTGAAACGCGGCTACTCCGAACACGACATCCGCAAGGTCCTCGGCGAAAATTTCCTCCGAGCCTTCGCCCAAGCCGAAAAAATAGCCGGCAACCGCCAGATCAGCGCCGGCGGAAGTCTGAAGAAGCTTGCGCCGCCACGATCCAACTAGCTTCGCCTTCGGTATGGATCAGCCCGAAGTTAATCGGCCGGTTATCAACAAGATCTGAACAAAGTTTGCAGACCCTTCGATTACACGCGGATGCTTTCGGCCCCATCGATGCTGTGCGAACTTCCGTAAGCGTCGAAAGTCGGAATAGTAACTTACGTTGGTTATGCGTAGATATGTATTAATAGTCATTGGCATTTTGGTCTTTGGTCTAACGGCGGCACACGCCCAGAATCTTACTTCCTTCAAAGACGCAAATGGGAAGATTGGATTCAAAGATAAGGGCGGCAAGATCGTTATTCCTCCGAAATATGATAACGTCGGCTTTTTTTCCGAAGGAATGGCGTATGTAAATATCGGGTATAACGCCGCGTCCCGCCAGAATGGGAAGTTTGGATTCATTGACGCGTCGGGAAACCTCGTCGTTCCGATCAAATATGATTATGCTGCCGGATTTGTCGGAGGGCTGGCAAAGGTGGCTCTGGCGGGAAAATACGGATTCATTGACCGTGCGGGAAGGGAGGCCATTCCGCTCCGATACGACTCTGTTGGTGATTTTTACGAAGGCTTGGCGTGGGTAAAGCTGAACGGGAAGATCGGTTACATCGATAATAGCGGAAAGCAGGCCGTTCTGTTCCAATTTGAATCCGCAAATAATTTCAAGAACGGAGTTGCGCTTGTAAGGGAGGGTGGTAGGTACCATTACATCGATCGGACCGGCAAGGACCTCGGTGCAACGCCGCCGGCCCTGGCATCTGATCAATCGACAAGTCAGCCAAGAACGAATAAGGCCGATCCTTCGCCATCTGCGAACGCGGATATGTCAGTGGTTACCAAAACCTTATCGGGCGTGTTCGATAAGGCGGTGGGAAGATGGTCGGTTACAGTCAAGGACAGGAAATTCGGGCTCCCGCTGGACTACAAGATCGAGATAAAGAATATCGTCAACGGCAAGGCAGAAGTTTGGATGTTGGAAAGCGGAGTCCCATACAAACGATTCAATAGTTTTGAGTTTCTCAATTTGATGGGCCAGCTCCGGTTTACATTTGAGTACAGCCCTGACGGCAAAATTATAAGCAGAGGTTCCGGCAGCGTTAGCGGTGATATCTCTCGGATGACGGGTACACAGCTTTCACCCATGGGAGGCAGGACTCGGGACGAAGAGTGGACGGCGCAAAAGGATACAGCTGTCGCTTCCACCTCGCCGGCTGTTCCTGCTCGATCAGTTTCCGGTGTGGAAAAGCCCGGTTCACCAGGTACGCCGAGCTACAAAGATCTCGTCGGCGTTTGGGCCGTGACCACAAAGGACCAGACATCCGGCAAAGTTAGCCGTTCAAGCTTCGAGATCAGGATGGTGAATGGAACTTTGGAGGCGTGGCGGGTCGTCAACGGCAAAGCCGACCTCAAATATACAAGCTTCAAGGTTTTTGACGGTGAAAAAGGTCCGTCGTTCCTATTCGAACTAAATGTGCCGCCAAGCTTAAAAGTGGAAGGCACGGGAACGATCGACAGCGGATTGTCACAAATGAGCGGAATCCAACTCCTGTCCATTCAGGGCACGAGCGTAGCCTTCACGCACCAATTCTCGGCTAGAAAGGAGCCCGCAAGTATAGCGTCCAGAACTTCCGGAGGATCTCTGGCGACATCAAGTCCAATTGGACCACGTGTGAGCTCGTCCGTCCAACCTAAGACGCCGACAGGGAATGGGTCGCCGACAAGAGCGACTGCGTCGCTGATCGCCGCAAAGCCTTTCAAGTCCGGCAGTAAATATGGCTACCGCGACGCGAACGGCAACGTTGCGATCAGCCCGATCTACGACCATGCGTTCGATTTTGATAAGAATGATGCCGCCGTAGTTTTTAAAGGCGATCCTTTGACGATGAAGGGCGTGTACGGAATCATCGGCAGGACCGGAAGCGAAATTGTTTCGATGAAATATGCGTACATCGGTCTTGGCCGCGATGGCGTTTACGCATTCCGTAACGCTGATGGCAAAATGGGGCTGATCAACAGTCAGGGCCGTGAACTGTCTGCGCCGGTCTATGAATCGATCTCTGTAGATCGGGACGGAATGCGAGCGGTGAAGCTGAATGGCAGGAATGGTTTTATCGATAACACCGGAAAGCTCGTAGTCGCTGCCGAGTTTGACGATTCAGGTGAGTTCTTCAACGGCCGGGCCGCCGTGAAAAAGAATGGCAAGTGGGGATTAATTGACGCGACGGGAAAAACGATGGTGCCATTTGAATATGACCACGCAAAGGCCTTTATCCAGGGCTATGCCGCAGTCAGCCGGAACGGAAAATACGGTTTCGTGAACGAAACCGGTAAACTCGTGATCGGCTTTCAATTCGAAGATACCGGCTATTTCGCTGAAGGTTTTGCCTTTGTCAAAAATGGCGGCAAGTGGGGCTATATCGACGCATCCGGAAAGGCGATCACTGAATTCAAGTATGACGCCAATTCCAACTATGACCGCTTCGAGAACGGCCTTGCGGTCGTCATCCTTAACGGGAAGCGAGGTTTTATTGACAAAACCGGGCGAGAAATTATCCCTCCTCAGTACGATAGTGCCTTACCATTTCGCAACGGAAAGGCCAAGGTAAAGATCAATGGCCGGGAATTTTTTATCGACAAGGCTGGTGCGGAAGTGAAATAGCAAGACCGTCGAGCGACCTACAGAGCGGTGTCAACACGCTCCTCAAGCCTAGTTGTAGGAAAACGAAGACGGAGCATGCTCTTAGGTACGCTCCGTCTTCGTTTCATGAGGTGAGACCTTATATCCCCGCCCCGTGGCATTTTTTGAATTTTTTGCCGGAGCCGCAGTAGCAGGGTTCGTTTGGTTTTATTTTTGGCTGATCGCGGACGAACGGGGTGTGTCTCGCGGCTTCGGCACCGGCGGCTTCGGCACCGGCCATGGCACCGGTGAACGCCATTCCGGCGGCCTGGCGGCGGGCACGCTGGTGTTCGAGACGGGCGAGGCGTTCCTGTTCTTCCTGCTCGTCGTGGCTGACGATCTGGAGGTGGAATAGTGCCTTGGTCGTGTTCGTATCGATGCGGTCAAGCATATCCTGAAACATCGTAAAGCTCTGCTTTTTATATTCCACGAGCGGGTCTTTCTGCCCGTAACCTACCAGTCCGATGCCTTGTTTGACCTGGTCGATCGACGCAAGGTGGTCTTTCCACTGCGAATCGATGATGTTGAGCATGATATAACGCTCATAGGCACGCAGGCTTTCTTCACCGGCCAGCTTTTCCTTATCCGCATAACTTGCCGAGGCCTGTTTCCAGATGGCGTCAGCGATCTCGTCCGGCCCCATCCGCTTGAAATCAACGCCGGCGTCTGCCGCCGGATCAAGGGCGTAAATGCTTTCGATCTCGGCCGCGTATGTGTCAACATCCCACTTGTCGGGTGTGACATTCGTCGTCAGAAAATGCCCGGTCAGATCGTTCAGCAGATCGTGTGCGACGCCTGTATCGCCAAGCAGATACTCGCGATGCTCCGGCTCGAACATCAACTGGCGGCGTAGGCCGTAGATGGTCTCACGCTGTTTGTTCATCACGTCGTCGTATTTTAGAACGTGTTTACGCGTTTCAAAGTTGCGTGCCTCGACGGCCTTTTGGGCACGTTCTATCTGCCGTGAAACGGTCCTTGATTCAATGGCAACGCCTTTTTCCATACCAAGCCATTCCATCATCGAACGCACTTTATCACCGGCAAAGATCCGCATCAGATCGTCTTCCAATGAAAGCACGAACCGCGACGAACCGGGATCGCCCTGACGGCCGGCACGTCCGCGAAGCTGGTTGTCAATGCGGCGTGATTCATGCCGCTCGGTGCCGAGAATGTGCAGTCCGCCGGCGGCGATCACCTCTTTCGCCTCGGCCTGAACGACGGCCTTTGCTTTCTTCA
>JADLDC010000188.1 GCA_020846885.1 Acidobacteriota bacterium
CAGACGCCGCCGCTGCTGAGGCCGCTGCCGCGGAAGCGGAAAGGGTCGAGGCCGCGCCTGCTGAGGGCGGCGAGGCCGAGGTTGCTGAAGCTCCGGCGGAAGAGGCTGCAGCTGAGGAAGCCCCGGAAGCGCAAGAATAAGGGGCCACAGGGCTTCGATCCGCAACGCGCGCGCCCGTACGAAAGCCGGCTCGCGGCCTTGCGGACTACAAGTCCGCGTTCCGCCTGGAAAATGAAGCAAGCTATCGAAAAGGTGATCAAAGCACTTGTCGGCTCGCCCGATCTGGTCGAGGTTTATGAGCAGGGCGACGGCAAGAACATCCGGTTTCGCGTGCGGGTTTCGCCCGATGATTACGGCCGGCTGATCGGGCGTGAAGGCCGGACGATCAAGGCGATCCGCAGCTTGCTGTTTGTCACCGGGCAAAAGCATGGCCGGCGTTATCACCTTGATCTCGAAGAGGATTAGTTCGACAAACTTCAGTTTGTCGTGCTTTGTTTCGAGGAACGATGCGACAAACTGAAGTTTGTCGGACGATTGTGGACGAACTTGTCGCGATAGCCAAAATAGTCAGAACGCGGGGTCTGCGCGGCGAGGCCGTTGCGGAAGTTCTGACCGATTTCCCCGAGCGGTTCGAGGGACTTGCAGATGTGACCGCCGTCCTGCCGAATGGCGAAAGACGCGAATTGAAACTTGAAGGGTACTTCTTTCAGAAAGACCGCATAGTGATGAAATTCGCCGGATTCGATTCGATCGAGTCTGCCGAAACGCTGCGTGATGCCGTGGTTTGCGTTGAAGAAGCTGATGCGGTCGAGCTTGGCGAAGACGAGTATTTTGACTGGGAACTGCAGGGCTGTGAGGTCGAGACCGTAGGCGGCGAAAAACTCGGTACGGTCCGTGAAGTAATGCGAACAGGCGGGACCGATGTGCTGTTGATCGATGGCCCGGACAAGGAACTGATGATCCCGTTTGCTGAGTCTATTTGCATCGACGTGGACGTGAACGGCAAACGCATCATTGTCGATCCGCCGGACGGACTTCTTGAATTTTAGAACTTTGATCGGGACCTCATTGATCTGAGATCTGAAATTTGAGATCTGAGATCTGAGATTTGAGATCGGAAATTTTAGATCTGAAATTTGGGATCAAAGATGCAGATCGACGTATTAACAATTTTTCCCGAGTTTTTCGGGCAGGTCTTTGATTTTGGAATAATTCGCCGGGCGAAGCTCGCAGGGATCGTGGAAATCAGTGTCCACGACATTCGCGAATTCGCCGCGGACAAGCATAAGATGACCGACGATCGGCCGTTTGGCGGAGGCGACGGGATGGTGATGAAGCCCGAGCCGATATTTGCTGCGGTCGAGCATCTTCTCGGAACAAGTGATCGCGACGCTTATCCGCCTGGAACAAAGGTTGTTTTACTTTCGCCGCAGGGACATCCGCTGAAACAGCGGCATGTGAAAGAGCTGGCTGACGAAACCGAGCGGATGATCGTGATCTGCGGCAGATACGAAGGCGTCGACGAGCGGGTGAATGAAACACTCGTCACGGATGAAATTTCGATAGGCGACTATGTTTTGTCGGGCGGCGAACCGGCGGCGGTCGTGCTGGTCGATGCAATGGTGAGGCTGCTTCCGGAGGCGTTGGGAAGCGAAACCTCGGCGGAGAACGATTCGTTCTCAAACGGATTGCTCGATTGCCCGCATTACACGCGGCCGGCGGAATTTCGCGGGATGAGCGTTCCCGAAGTGCTTTTGAACGGCAACCATGCCGAGATAGAAAAATGGCGTCGCGAAAAGGCGCTTGAGAAAACAACGAAATTTAGAAAGGACCTTTTGATAGGAGAAAATGGTGAAATGTGAGCATCGGAACGCCGTCCTCCCCGGCGGCGACGCCAGCGAGACGCTGGCGTTCCCGTGCTGACCTCTGGCCGACATTGATATGAACCGATTAGATCTGGTTGAAAACACACAATTGAGGGAAAACATTCCTGCATTCCAGGCCGGCGATACCGTTAAGGTGCACGTCCGCATCAAGGAAGGCAACAAGGAACGCCTTCAGGTGTTTGAAGGCGTTGTCATCGCCCGCAAGCACGGCGGCGTTCGCGAGACCGTTACCGTACGCAAAGTTAGCTTTGGTGTCGGCGTTGAGCGTATATTTCCGCTGCATGCGACGGTTGTCGATCACATCGTCGTCGTCCGCCGCGGCAAGGTCCGCCGTGCAAAACTTTACTACCTGCGTGAACTCCGCGGCAAGGCTGCCCGTATCAAAGAAAAAGATACACGTAATAAAGCTCAGTCGGCGAAATAGAGATCAATTGGGAATTGTAAATTGGATAATTGCTAATTGGGCAGATATAGATGCCGATTAACAACGTCAAAATTTTCAATTGCAGATTAAGAAATGAGATCAGGGCGTCGCGAATTCGTCGCAGCATTGGGAACGGCGGCCGCGTACGCCCTTTTACCGTCTGTCAGCGTTAGCGGGGAATCAAAAATGTACGGATTGATCGGCAAGGCGATAGCGGTCGAGGGCAAGCGGGACGAGTTCATCAAGATCTTGCTCGAAGGCGTTTCCGAAATGCCGGGGTGCTTGAGCTATGTTGTGGCTAAAGACCCGAAGGACAAGAACGCCGTTTGGATAACCGAAGTCTGGGACAGCGCCGAAAGCCACAAGGCTTCGCTGCAGCTTCCATCGGTGAAAGCCGCGATAGCGAAGGGGCGGCCGTTAATTGCCAGCTTTGCCGAGCACTTTACGACCGAGCCCGTCGGCGGCCACGGCCTGGCGAAAAACTAGCCTTGCTCCCAAACTGGCTTTTACTCCATAACAATTTATAATTCATTCCGTGAGCGACTTTCGACTTCAGGCAGCAAAACCGGTGTGGGCGATCGGTTTCGATTTTGAGGACGAGGCCCGAAGCGAAGGGTTCCTTTATATCGCAGGTGTTGATGAAGTAGGCCGTGGGTGTTTAGCCGGGCCGGTAGTTGCGGCCGCGTGCATTCTTGATCGGGAAAAACCGGTGCCTGTAGGGCTGAACGATTCAAAAAAACTCACGGCTAAGCATAGAGATGAGATCGCGGAAGAACTGCGGCATACCGCGATAGCGTTTGCGGTCGGTGTAGTTGAGGCCGATGAGATCGACCGGATCAATATTCTCGAAGCGACAAAGCTGGCTATGATAAAGGCGATCAGCGCCCTCAAACCCGCGGCCGATCATCTCTTGATCGACGCCCTTCAACTTAAACAGTCTAGCCTGCCGCAGAAAGCAATTATCAAGGGCGACGCCATCTCATATTCCATTGCCGCGGCCTCCGTTATCGCAAAAACCTATCGCGACGATCTGATGTGCGGATATGATCCGGATTATCCGCAATATGGTTTTGCGGGGCACAAAGGATATGGCGCCGCAGTTCATCTTGAAGCTCTTCGCCGTCACGGGCCGTGTCCGCTTCATCGGCTGTCTTTTCGCGGAGTTTTGCCGGAAGCAAAGGTCGAGGCCGAGCTTCTTAAAGGTTAGCTTTTCCCAGGGCAAAACACCTTTTTCGATAGTTCGCGCATCTCACTTCGCGTTAACCGATCAAACATTCGTGGAGGGAAATAATGGACGATGACTTTGCCGGGATCGGCAGGCCGAAGGCGTTCGAGACCATCGTATATGGCGGCCTGGCTATCGGGATACTTGATTTTCTTGACGCCAATATCTTCTTTCCTCTCTATTACGGCATCGGATTTTTGGATGTTTGGCACGGGCCGGCAGCGGGTTTGATCGGACGCGAAGCGTCGAGAAACGGTGGTGTTTCTACAGCATTGCTCGGCATTCTTTTGCATTTTGTCGTCGCATTTTCGGTCGCGGCGGCTTACTTTGTCGTCGCCAGATACCTTGTCCGGGTCAAGCACTTTGTGATCATCGGCTTACTCTATGGAATTACGGCAAACCTCGTGATGCAGCATATCGTGATCCCGCTTTCAGCGATCGGCCCGCGAACAACTGTCGAGCCGTTCGGTTCTGTATTGAACAGCTTCATTGGCCATGCATTTTTAGTTGGGTTGCCGGTTGCGTCGATCGCGGCTTGGTCTGCATGGCGAAATGCTAAACGGATTAGGGAATATGATCGTTAAGTCTTCGGGTTGGCCTGTTCTTTGCGTTTGCAAGGGCCCGCGCGTGATCGCCGGAGTTTAGCTTTTGCTAACGAGGCTGTGTCAAAATCCGAAAAGCTGCGGAGCAGCGGCATATTGGTAGCCCCACGTGAAGCGAAGCGAAACGTGGGGTTAGTCGAGCCTAAATTTCAAAGCCCGTGTAACGGGCGGCATACTGTGCTAAATTATTGAGACCAAGAGATGTTACATGCCTTTCTGTCGCCCACTACGTGGGCTGGGAGTCTTGTTTTCATCCTAACCACGGGTTCCGCTTTGCTCCACCCGTGGCTACCGCTCTGCCACTGCTCCGCAGTTTAAGACAGTTGGCCAATCACTTTCTCGACCTAAAATTCTATCCACTCGGTCGGCTGGCGATGATCGGAGAGCGTGATCTTTGTTTCCGCTGCGAAGAGCGGGGGCCGCATTCTAAGGGCGGTCTCGGCTGTTAGATGGGCAAGGTGGCGGTCGTTGGCCTTTTGCGAGAGATGGGCAAGGACGATGTTTCGGGCTGTACCATCGAAATCGTTTTGGAGCCAATCGGCCAGGTCCTCATTTGAAAGATGGCCGTGACGGCCGGCAATGCGTTGCTTTAGCGACCAGCTATAGACGGGGCAGGCACGAAGCATGTCGCGGCTGTGGTTTGATTCGATAATTATCGCGTCGCAGCCGTTCAGCTTGGATTTCATTAATTCCGTGATGTGGCCAAAATCGGTCAGTGTTGCAAGGCGGATTCCGCGATTCATTGCCAGAAAACCAAAATTGTCCACTGCGTCATGCGGCACTGTGAACGGCTCAAAATCGATATCGCCGATGCGAAATTCATTGTTTGATGCGATCTCGACGGACCGGTCTTTCATCGCATCGCGCCGTTTTGCCGCCTCATCATTGCCATTGGCGCTTGAACCGCTGTACCCGTAGTACGCTTCCCGGGTCGGGCCCGAGAGATAGACACGGCAACCCACCTTTCCCAGCAAATTCCTAAGTCCGCCAACGTGATCGGAATGTTCGTGAGTGATGAGTACTGCATCGAGATCCGCCGGATCGATACCCATTACGCCCAAGCGTTTCACCATCTCTCGGCAACTCAGCCCGGCGTCAACCAGGACACGGGTTTTTTCCGTTGCGATCAAGATCGCATTGCCGGTCGAGCCGCTGCCAAGTACGGTAAACTTCATAAAAACAGTACGCCGCCCGGAGAAAGCAAGTCCGGACGGCTTGATCATTGATCTTTCTGAAACGCACGCCGCAAGCTTCGGGCCATCATTCTTGTTATAAAAGAGTTCGGCAGAACATTGACGCCTGATGCGACCAGCCAATTGGTCCAGCCCGAAACGACCTTCGCACGATCCGTTCTGATAGCTTTCATTGCCGTCTCGACAACCTCCTCGGCGGTTTCGATTCCCTTGGCATTTACCTCCTGGTCAATATTGGCGTTCGCATGAAAATTCGTTTCGGTCCGGCCCGGGCACAGAGCGAGGACGCGTATGCCAAAAGGGCGATTTTCCGCTGCTATCGCTTCCGAAAACGATGTCACAAATGCTTTGGTCGCCGCATAGGTCGCCATGAACGGGATCGGCTGAAATCCGGCAGCAGACGAAACGTTAATTATAGCCCCTTGCCGCCGCCGGCGCATCTTTGGCAGGTAGCGGTGCGTTAGGCCAACCAGCGCGGAAACATTGAGTTCGATCATTTGCAGTTCGCGGTCGAGATCAAGTTCGACGAAATCGCCCATCGAACCGATGCCTGCATTGTTTATCAGCCAGTCTATTTCAAAGCCGAGATCCTCAGTTCTCTGGAACACAAGCTGATCCGCGCCGGGTTCGCTAAGATCTGCTGAAATAAAACTCGCCTCTATTCCATGTTTTGCGATAAGTTCATCACAGATCTGTCGAAGCCGTTCTTCCGATCTGGCCACGAGTACGAGGTTATGCTTTTCCGCTGCAAGCCGGCGGGCGAACGCCTCGCCGATACCGCTTGAGGCCCCGGTGATAAGTGTTGCCTTCATATCTCTTCAAGCTCGCGTTCCGGTGAATGAAAGGCGTAAAAGATGGAGGTAACGGATGCCGCGACGATGGTTAAGGCGCCTATGACGCGGATCAGGCTGGCGATCACTTTTGTGGAATCAAGCAGGCCGAGATGCGTCAGCATCCAATTCCAATCGTGAATTCCGCCGCCGACGAGCGGAAGCTCCATCCTCACGGCATCCTGCGCATAGACATGAACATTTATGACGCTTTGCCCGACCCAAAAGAGAACGATGGCGGCTGAGAAATACTTTTCGTTCCACCAAAAATAGCCCACGAAGACGGCGGGCAAGATAAGTTGGAAAAGCGTCCCGCCCGCCATACCGATAAATTCGCCAAAGATCCCGAAAATCAGATGGCCTGTTTCATGTATAGGCAGATCGACCATATCGAGGAAACTGCCCTGCATCGGGTCATATGCGATCCACAGGAAGTAGAGCGTGAGAATAGCGGCGAAGACAAGTTTTGGATAGCTAATGTTCATCGATCTTGAAAAATATGCTTTGGCATACCGCTGTCCGGGCCGTGCGAGAAATCTCATGAGACCGAAAATGCGAGAGGTCACAGCAATCTATTTTTAGAGATAAACGCTTTAACCAGAGCGTTAAACTCTTTCGGCTTTTCCATGTGCAGCCAGTGGCTCACGCCATCGAACATATGGAATTCCATTTTCGGCGCGACCGTCCGATATTGCTGCTCGAGGTCTTTCGGCCAATACGGGCTCCGCGCCATCACGGCTAGAAGCGGCACATTTATTTTTCCGTGCTTGGCATAAGCATCGGCATTCATCAGTCTCATTGCGCTAATGCCGACGTAATCTGGTGTTGCCAGCATAGATGAGCGGATAAATGGTTTCACATTGGCATGTGTCGGTTCGAGCATTTGATCAAGGAACTTGGGGCCGATGCTGTTTTTGTAATCGGCCAAGATCGGCTCAAAATATTTCTCAACCTCATCGCGCGGACTAAACGCTATCAGTTCGCCGTCAACGATGATCACGCCGAGGGTTTTCTCAGGGAACAGTTCATAAAATCGTCGAACTACCGGTGTTCCCATGCTGTGGCCGGTGAGCACGGCTTTTTTGACCCCGGCCTTTTTCATAACCGCATCGACTGACCGGGCGAAAAACTCCATCGAATAATCGATCTTCGGTTTATCGCTCTCTCCATGGCCGGGCAGGTCCATTGCGATCACGCGATACTCCGGAAATGCATTGTATTGGTCCCGCCAAAATTCGAGATTGCATGTCCAGCAATGGACAAGGACAAGCGCGTTTGTGGACTTCGCGTTACCGATATCATAATAGCGGATCTTGTTTCCTTGATATTCAGCCCATTTCGCCTTAGGCAAGGTCTTCTGGGCCGATATCCCGATGGCGCCGGCGATGACAGCTAAAAATAAGGCCGGTAGTATTCGCGTTAATGTCATTGGTCTCGTACTCCCTTCAAGAATCTATCTTTGGATATTGCATAAAATTTGCAGTCCATCCCGTACGCCTGCTTCATTCCTTCATAAAGCATGCCGCACTTTTCCATTATTCGCCATGACCCGATATTTGCTTGATCGCAAACCGCGACAATGCGCTCAAGACCGGCGGTTTCAAAACCGTATTTTAGCCACGCCTTCGCGCACTCGGTTCCAAGCCCGCGATTCCAATACGCCTTTTTCAAACTGTACCCAACCTCAATTTCGCCAGTGTCTTCCAATGGCTGCAGCCCGCTTCCGCCTATAGTTTCACCCGTTTCTTTCCAGATCATCGCAGACATTCCAAATCCGAATTTCTCGTAACACGCGATGTAAAAATCTAAACGCTTCGTCACCTCGTCCGGATTCTGTCGTTCCCAGCCGCCAAGATACCGATGGACTTCGGGGTCTGAGCGTAGCTCGATCAACTCAGGGAGATCATCAAGAGTATATGGCCGGATCAGTAGTCTCTGTGTTTCAAGCTGCATAGGCAACAAAGGAATAGAGGAGATCTCGCGTCAATTATCGGCAAAACTTTAGCCGGCGACGAAAGTGATGTCGGGTTAAATTCACCGCAATCAAGCCGGGGTCTTGGAAGCCGGCGAGCATCACGGGCCGCGAAAGGTTACGGTGAAAGCCTTGCGATAGCCCAGCAATCAGCCTGTTTTGTATATACGATCCGATCGTGCAGGCGGCTTGGGCGGCCCTGCCAGAATTCGAATCGTTCGGGGATGACGCGAAAGCCGCCCCAAAAAGGCGGGCAAGGTACATCTTCGCCAAATCGGTTCCGGATCTTTGTAATTCTTTGTTCCAGTTCCTGTCGGCTTTCAAGAACGCTGCTTTGCCGGGATGCCCAGGCGCCGATGCGGCTTTCCAAGGGGCGGGAAAGAAAATAGGATTCGGATTCGGCACGATCAACCTTTTCGGCCGTGCCCTGAATGCCGATCTGGCGCTCAAGTTCCGGCCAGAAAAAGTGGAGTGCGGCATACGGGTTTTCAACAAGTTGGCGGCCCTTTCTGCTTTCGTAATTTGTAAAGAAAACGAGGCCGCGATCGTCAAATCCCTTTAACAGCACAACCCGTGAGGCGGGGCGGCCATCGCTGTCGGCGGTCGAGACCGTCATCGCATTCGGTTCGAGCGGGCCGGAATGCAGATACTCTTCGATCCAGTTAGCAAACTGTACGAAAGGGTCTGCCGCAACGGATGATTCGCTCAATTCCTGTCGCGAATAGTCGCGGCGGATCGCCGCCAGATCTTTTCCTTCGATCGCCATTCAGATCAAGTGGACGAAAAGCCCGTCCTTTAGTTTTGGTTCGAACCACGTAGATTTCGGCGGCATTACCTCGCCCATGTCCGATACGGCCAGAAGGTCGTCCATCGCCGTCGGATACAATGAGAACGCGACCGACGCGCGGCCCGAATCAACATATTCTTCCAGTTCGTCCAGTCCGCGGCCGCCGCCGACGAAAACTATTCGCGGGTCGGTACGCGGATCGCCGATACCGAGGATAGGCGTCAGCAGATTTTGCTGGAGTATCTGAACATCGAGCCGCTCCAACACGTCGGGCTCGCGAATGTAATTGACATTGAAACGAAGGCCGTACCATTTGCCGCCAAGATACATCGCAAAGCGGCCCCGTTCCTCAGGAGTTCTTTCTCCGTTTTCTGAAACAATAAAATTCTCCTGAAGCCTCGCCAAAAACTCTTCCGCCGACAAGCCGTTTAGGTCCTTTACGACACGGTTGTATGCCATGATCGACAGGTCTTCGGACGGGAAGATGCCAGCCATTACAAAGTTATAACTTTCCGTTCCGATATGCTCGGCGTTCGCATCACGAAGCTCCTTTCGCGCCAGCGAAGCACTTTCCGCCCGATGGTGTCCGTCGGCCACATATAGTTCACCGATACGCGAAAACGCGTCGGACACGGCATTCGGGTCAGGCACACGCCAAACGGTTTGCCGCACGCCTTTCGGGTCGGAAAAATCATAGATCGGCCCGACGGTCGCTGCTTCGGCGATAAGGCGCCGCATTTCGTCCGTGTTCCTAAAGGCAAGAAAGATCAAACCCGTCTGAGCCCGCAGGGCCAGCATATGATCGGTCCGGTCGCGGACCTTATCAGGCCGGGTCTTCTCGTGCTTCTTTATCACGCCGTTGTCGTAATCATCGACCGAACAGCACGCGACAATGCCCGTCTGCTGCCGCCCGTCGACAGCAAGCCGGTAAACAAAAATCCCAGGTTCCTGATCCTGGCTGAGCAATCCCTGAGAGATAAAGCCTTCGAGTAGTTTTTTTGCTTCGCTAAAAGCCTTGGCCGGATCGTCGGTTCCAAACTCGGTCTCAGGCCGCGTTACACGAAGAAAGCTGTCAGGATCCGCGGCCGTTATCGCACGCACCTCTTCATCAGAAACCACGTCATAAGGCACGCACGCTATCTTTGCCGCCTTATCGGCCGGCGGACGAACAGGCCTGAAGGATTTGACGATTGCCACTTATTGCTCCTTTTGGAATACGAAACGATCTCGGCGGACAAGCCGAGAACCGCTAAGGCGAATTTATGGTTGAGGCTGTTCCGGTGTAGCGGTTTGTGGCTGACGGCTCTGATTTATGATGTCGTCAAGCTGCTGGCCGCCCTGATTCACCTCGTCGATCAGGCGTTGCTGGTAGCCCTTTTTATCCAGCTTCCAAACGCCGTCTTCCTTTATGAACGGAACGGTTTCCCATGCGCCAAAGCTGTTTTCGACCTCAAGTGTGGCCTTGTCTCCGTCTATCTTCTCACTACGCATCTTGACCGTCCGCTGGTTCTCGGAAAAAAGGGTCTCGTTCTTCACCACATCATCAACCGGAATGCCGCGCGATTTGGCCTCCATCTCGTTCATTCTCATCGAATCTTTCGAAAGAAGCAGCTTCATCGTCGTGATGTCCTTGTTCTTGATGGCCTTGGTGTAGGTCTTGAAGGTCTCGATCGGCGACTCGGGCGTTGTCTCGCCGGACGAGCACGCAAGCATGCCGAAGAGTGCGATGATCAGGATAAATGCCTTGGTTAAACTACTATTCATTACGGCGCGTTGGCTAAAAGTATATAATTCTTCTCAAACGAGTAATTATATAGTAATTGGAGTAGGCAAAAAAGATGGAACGAAGAAAACTCTCGCCGGAAGAAATAGCGGAACGGCTGAAAGATCTGCCAAACTGGTCGGCCGACGGCGACACGATAAAGTGCCGTTTTGAATTCAAGAACTTCGCCGAAAGCCTCGCTTTTGTCAACAAGGTCGGTGCCATCGCCGAAGAACTGGACCATCACCCCGACATAACCTTCGGCTGGGGCTACGCCGAGATCGCCACAACCACCCACGACCGCGGGGGGGTGACGGATGTTGATTTTGACCTTGCTCGAAACATCGACGGGATCGTTTAGGCTATGAGCGACTCAAAGTTCCGCAACGCTATCAAGGTCCTTTCTGGCCTCGGCATCGTTTTGGTAGGCTTGGGCGGGGTCGGCATTGGCGTTTTAGCAATGATCGATCCCGCGGGAGCTAAGCAAGCAGACGACGGTGGCCCTTTTGTATCTCCGTCATTAAGACTATGGTCAATCGCTATCGTTCTGCTTTTCGCTTTGGTCGTTGCTCTTGGTTTCTGGATCATCTCACTCGCCGACAGAAGATCTAACAACGGATCAGAAAAGTAATGTCTTGACGGATACCGACGTTAGAACTCAAATCCCGTCCACGATCGCATTCAGCGTAGCCGAAGGCCGCATTGCAGCGTAGGTCTTTTCCCGATCGGGATGATAATAGCCGCCGATGTCTTGTGATGTCCCTTGGGCGGCGATGAGTTCTTCATTGATCTTTGCTTCGTTTTCCTGCATCGCTTTTGCAATGGGTGCGAATTCCGCAGCTATTTCTTCATCAGCGGATTGGGTTGCGAGAGCGGCGGCCCAATACATCGCCAAATAGAAATGTGAACCTCGGTTATCGATCTGGCCGACCTTTCTTGCCGGCGATTTGTCGTTTGCCAGGAATTTCGCGTTTGCTTCATCCAATGCATCTGCCAGAACCTGCGCTTTTTTGTTGCCTTGAGTTTGAGCGAGGTGTTCGAAACTCGCTTGCAACGCGAGAAACTCGCCAAGCGAATCCCATCGAAGATATCCTTCGTGCAAAAACTGTTCGACGTGTTTCGGGGCCGAACCGCCGGCGCCGGTTTCGAACAGGCCGCCGCCGTTCATTAGCGGGACGATCGAAAGCATTTTTGCGGACGTTCCGAGTTCGAGGATCGGGAACAGATCGGTCAGATAATCGCGAAGAACGTTGCCGGAAACTGAAATCGTGTCCTTGCCTTCGCGGGCGCGTTTCAGCGTTTCGGTCATCGCGTCCTTGACATCCATTATGCGGATATCGAGGCCGGTCGTATCGTGATCGGCGAGGTATTTTTCGACCTTTTTGATGATCTGTGCGTCGTGTGCCCGGCCTTTGTCGAGCCAGAAAATGGCGGTCCTATCCGACAGCCTTGCGCGGTTGACGGCGAGTTTTACCCAATCCTGGATAGGCGCGTCTTTGGTCTGGCACATACGGAAGATATCGCCGGACTGAACATTTTGTTCAAGGAGAACATTGCCGTTTTCATCCTCGACCTTAACCGTGCCTTCGCCCGAAACTTGGAAAGTCTTGTCGTGCGAACCGTATTCTTCTGCCTTCTGCGCCATCAAACCGACGTTCGGAACGGAGCCGAAAGTTCGCGGGTCGATCGCTCCGTTTTTCTTCATGTCCTGAAGGACCGCATCGTAAAAGCCGGCGTATGTCCGGTCGGGGATAATGCAAACGGTGTCTTCCTCGCTGCCGCCGGCATTCCACATCTTTCCGCCGCCGCGGGCGAGTGCTGCCATTGAGGCGTCAATGATCACGTCCGACGAAACGTGGAAATTGGTAATGCCCTTATCCGAATTGACCATCGCAAGCCGCGGGCCATTTTCGATGGTTTTTGCGATGTCCGCCTTGATCTCTTTTTCCTGTGGATGGCCGGTGATCTTCTCGAAAAGTGTCGCTAATCCAAAGTTCGGATTAATGTCCAGTTCGGCAAAAGTGTCTTTATATTTTTCAAAAACGTCTTTGAAATATGTTTCGACGATCGCCCCGAAAATGATCGGGTCGGAAACCTTCATCATCGTCGCTTTCAGGTGGGCCGAAAGCAGAACGTCCTTCTCCTTCGCTTCGGCGATCGCACGTCCGACAAAATCTTTGAGTGCCGCGATATGCATCACCGACGAATCGATCACCTCGCCGCCCGTTAGCGGCGCAAGATCTTTGAGAATTTTTTCCGCGCCGTCATTTCCGTAGAAAACGATCCTGAATTTTCCGTCCGCTTCGACGGTCGTTGAAGTTTCCGATCCGTAAAAATCGCCGCTATCCATGTGTGCAACAGAAGTTTTAGAATCTGCGCTCCAGGCGCCCATTCTATGCGGATTTGCCTTGGCGTAATTCTTTACGGCCTTTGGCGCGCGGCGGTCCGAGTTTCCTTCGCGGAGCACAGGATTTACCGCACTTCCCAAACAGCGGGCGTATTTTTTATTGATCGCTTTTTCTTCGTCAGTTTTCGGTTCCGCAGGATAATTCGGCACAGCAAAGCCCTGTTTCTGCAGCTCGGCGATCGCCTCTTCCAACTGCGGTACCGAAGCCGAAACGTTTGGGAGCTTGATGATGTTGGCTTCCGGCCGCTTTGCCAATTCACCTAACTCCGCAAGCTCATCAGCGATCTTCTGATCGTCGCTCAAATACTCAGGAAAGTTTGCCAATATCCTTCCCGCCAGCGAAATATCCGGAACCTCGATCTCAATGTCCGCCGACTTCGTAAACGCCTTTACGATCGGTAAGAAAGAATGCGTCGCCAAAAACGGAGCTTCATCCGTCAATGTGTAATAGATCTTCGATTTTTCTGCCATACTGTTGACTTATTGTTAGGACGATCGGTAATAACAACTATATTAAGGCGATTTGAGTGTATGTTCAAAAGACGGTTTTTGATCGAGTTCGGGCAAAATGCGGATCATGCATTGGACTATTTGACCGGCATCCTCGACGATGCACGTGTCACGACGCTTCAGCGGGTCGAAGGGATCGGTGTTGACGAACTGCATTGGCAATACCGCAAGGGCTGGAATTCTGTCGGTGCATTGTTGTCGCACATCACGGCCATCGAGCATTATTTTCGGATCGTTTTTATTGAGAAACGAGAGCTTACCGACACCGAGAATGAGAGATGGATAGCCGGCCTGGATATGGGCGAACACTTGCCCAAACTGATAACCGGCGAGCCTCTCGAAACCTACATCGCGGCGCTTGACGAGTCGCGAAAGCTGCTGCTTGACGCGGTGCGTTCCCTCACGTTCGAGCAATTCAACGAACGGATGAACGCATATGACTCCGAAACCGGTTCGAATCTCGCCTGGATCTTATATCACATGGCCGAAGACGAGGTTCACCACCGCGGGCAGATCAGTCTTATCAGGAAGCTCTACAAGGAAGCCGCTGCTTGATCACAACCGAGGCAGATGACGGATGGCTTGCGTCCAAAATCGTTTTTGTCATCGAAAATTGATCTGTCCTACTGAGCCTCGCCAAGAACAGCCGGCGGAAAGAGTAGCTCGAACTCAGCGTTGCCGTGCAGTTTTTCCAGATCGGGGTCCTGGCGTATCCATGCCGGATTTCTGTATCCGGCGTCCCATGCCTTTTTCAAGGTGTGCATCGCCTCTTTTGGTTTGTCCATCTCGCACAGTGTACACGCTATGTTGTAGAGGATCATCGTATCGTCGGGCCGGAGTGCCATTGCGAGGTCGATCTCGCGTTGCGCGTCATCGAAACGGCCTTGATATGCATAGTTGCCGGCCAGCAGGACCCGCACGCGGGCATCCTCCGGCGTCTTTTTTAGCTGAGCTTCATACAGGGCGA
>JADLDC010000189.1 GCA_020846885.1 Acidobacteriota bacterium
CTGCAAAGATCAGAAAGAGAATTGCGAAGATCTTGGTCTTCTGAGCGATGAAGTCCATTCAACCTCCATCTTCGCGGATCCTCAAGCGACATCCGCGAAGGGTTTTGCAAAGGCCGTGCCATTGTTCACTCCTGCCCAGAAACGGGAAGAAACGGCGGTTTTATCGACTTCCGCGGTTTCTCGACAGGTCCTACCGAATTTAGCTGCTGACAATTTCGTAGGTAAGATGCACGATTTCGGGCAAAGGTTTTTTCGCGGAAAGTAATTTGAGTTCAGCCTTCAAGCGGTTCGGCATGCGATACAGGCCGCCTGAAGGCGTGACTCAAAACACTTCTCGACGATCACTGCAGGATAGGATGTCCGCCGCCGCGGCTATGGTCAGCGGTTTGCGAGTAGCGGCGCCGGTCGTTGTGATAGAGCACGAGATGCTCGCCCTCAAAGCGAACGATGTTCGCAACTCGGCTAAGATCACCCCGATGCCCGGCTATCAGGAAGGCCGCGGGTGAATTTGAGATGACCATCCCAGCTGCATAGATATAACCGCCCTTGTCATAGTCAGTACCGGCATATTGGCCCGCACCAACGGCGATATCTGGCGAGTAGTTGCCGTCGGCGTTCTTCTGGCGGTCGGGCTTTGCGATAAAGACGGTGTAGTCAGAATAGTTCAAGAGCCGCGAATAACCGTTTCTGCGCGCTACGGCAAAAAGATCGGTCAACCCGCGGTCAATAGCGCTCAGCATCGCCGCGTTCGGCCTGGAAACAGCGTAGATGCGGGCACCGCGAGGCGTTCGCAGAGCGACGGTGAAACGGTCACCGCTGATCCGCTCCGCTTCGCGCAAGGCCCTGCCGCCCTGGGCCCAAGCCGACTGGACGGAACCAGCGGCAAATATTGTCGATACGATAAGCAGCGAGAAAAATAATTTCATTTCTAAACCCTCCGTGCTGATCGTATCTGTCGGCAAATTCTGTGCCGTAACCAGTGTGTCGGGGCCAGGGCCTATTTGCCCGGCTGGTAGCTGCGGGCAGTATGTCCTTTTAACTGTGCGGGATAGTAGTAAACCTCACGCAGGTCTCCGGTCGAATAGCGTTCTGCCTGGTCCTTGAAATGTTTTGATGCGGGATGGCCGCTTTCTCCACCGGCGGTCACAGCAATGGCGCGGACGGTCTTGCCGAGTTCTACGACCGCAACGAAGCTGTTGCCGCTGGTGCCGTACCATTTTTTCGTATTTCGCGTTGGCCGTGCACCGAACGAGGCAAGCGAACCCCAGGCTGCCGAAGTAAATCCGACTGGAATACTCGGCCCGTCATCAGAGAAAGGCTGGACGATGTCGCCGGTCAAACGCTGGAAACGATTGATCTCGCCCCACGGTGTGTCCCATTTTCCAAAATCGCGTGTAAGGCGTTCCGATGCCGAGACGACGGCCTGCAGCATTGTCGATGCATCAGCCTTCGTCGCGATAAATTCCGCCGGTGATATGCCGGCATTGCGGGCATTTGCCGCAACGCGGCGCATCAGGTCTTCGGCCCAAAAGATGGCTACGGATGTAGGAACAGAGTCCACCGACCAGCGAAGGTCCCATTTTCGCAGCTTATCTATCTGCGCTGCGGTCTTCGCCTTTAGCGGATCAGTATCGGGCGCGGCATCCCATGCTTTTATCAATGCGGGAATCGGCTTTTCGAACCAGGTCAAATAGCTGTCGTATGCCGCCTCATTGAGTTTTTCCAGAGTAAAGTCCTTTCTTCCCTCAAGCACGCGGATGGCGTGCAGGCCGCGGGCGCTCTCGGTTCCGGAATCGACATATTTCGGATAGTCGGCCTGTTTCAAACTGCTGGGCCCCGCAGCCGACCACGGCCAGTTGTTGCTGTTGTACACCCAGCCGGACGCGGGATTCACAAGGTGCGGAAGCTCAGAGTAATTTAGTATTCCGCGATAAGTCGTGCCCGGATCGCTGCCGTCGACAGGAAGCCGCCAGTTATACTTGTTGTCGCGGCGGGGAACGTAATTTACGTGGAAGTAGGCGATATTGCCGTCGGCATCGGCATATAGCGTGTTGTTCGAAGAATTTGCCTTGAGCTCCATCACTTTTTTGAACTCGGCTAGATCTTTCGCTTTAGTTCTGCCGTACGATTGCATCAACGCTTTGACCGGTTCGTGCATAAGCGAGATCGATATCCAGCCGCCGCTTGCGTCTTTTCGTATTATCGGGCCGTGTTCGGAATAGAACACTTTGAATGTGCGGGACGCGAGCTGGCCGCCGGCGGTCTTGAACGGAACAGAAATGGTCCGGGTGCGAAACGGGACCAGGCGGGCGGGTTGAACTGTATAGAAATAACTGCCGTCTTTTTCAACCGGCTTCTCGCGATATTCGTCTATTGCGTCCACCGCGCTTGAGGTATGCATCCAGCCAAGCCGGTCATTGAAACCCTGATAGATAAAGAATTGTCCCCACGTGACCGCGCCGTAGGCATTCAGGCCCTGGGCGCTTGTCATCTGTAGTTCCGAGCGGAAATAGAACGATGTGTGCGGATTTATGAGCAGCAATGCCTTGCCGCCGGTCGTGTTCTTTGGTGCGATGGCGATGCCGTTTGAACCTTTAGGTTCAGGCGGGAATATGTCGTCTTCGGTTTGCAGCAATGCCTGCGCCGGTGCCGAATTGTCATACATCGCACGAAGCCGGCCGAGATCGATCGTCTCAATATCACCGCCGATGCTGCCTTCGCTAAAGCTTAACGCCATCCATGGCTCGAACTTTGTGATGACGCGCGGTTTTACATCCGTGTGCGTTGCGAGGTAATAATTCAATCCGTCGGCCCAGGCCGTCATCAATTGTTTCAACCACGACGGGCTTGCGGCGTAGTTCTTCTTCAGCTCCGCCGGGTCGATGAACATCTTCATGCGAAGGTCGCTCCAGATGGCCGATTCACCCTCGGCTTCGGCGAGGCGGCCAAGCGAGTTAAGATAATTCGTCTCGATACGATTGAAATCGTCCTCCGCCTGGGCGTATATCATCCCAAATACCGCATCGGCGTCAGTCTTGCCGACGACGTGGGCGATGCCCCAATCGTCCCGGGTAATGGTCACGCTATTTGCCCGCGGCTGTCGCTTGAGAACCTCATTGGAAGGATATGCGCGGGCTGATGAAATAAGGATCGGCCCAAAAAGGATGAGGGCCATGGAGAAAAAGATCCGTCGATGCGGCATCAGGGCTCCTGTCACACGCTTAACTATTCTACTTCAGAAAATGCTGGCCACATCCGAATATCCCATATCGGGCCGATTCTCCGAAGGTGCCGGCAATTTACAACTATGCAGAGAGCTAAACGAGATGTATTTGATCGAAGAAATGCTGAGGGCGGGAATCGAACCCGCATGACCCTAAGGTCGCAGGATTTTAAGTCCTGGGCGTCTACCAATTCCGCCACCCCAGCTTGACACGTTTTGCCTTTGTAACTTACTATGAATAAAGGAGTTACGGAGGACACATTCGGACACCACTAGACGCATCTGGACGGCCGAAGACGCTAAATTCCCCCCCGAATACAGGAAATTCCCCCCCGAATTCCCCCCCGAAATGATATGAAGTTGTACATCGCCGAAAGCCATAAAGAGAAAGGTTATTTTATCACTGCGCAGAAGGATGGGAAAAAAGGCGCTGTACAAAGATACCGCGGCATATTTGCCGTATATGATGAAAAGTCCGAAAAGTGGCATTTCAAAAGTCAGAGAGGCTTTACTGCCAAAAGAGACGCGAAAAGCTGGGCCGAGGAAGAATATGCAGACTTCAAGGAAAAAGGACAAACAGCGACGATCGCTTCGGTGAAAGGTCGAACCAACTTTGCGGCATTTGTTGAGAAACATTACCGGGACTACCTGCAAAATGACCGGCAGTTAAAAGGTGCCAAACAAGAGTTTCAAAAGCTCGATGTGCTTGTCGAGTTCTTCGGCAACGACCGGATCGAAGACATCGATCTGCTCCGCGTGAAGGAGTTTAAGAAATGGCTTTTGAACAGACCTTATACGCGAAAAGAGGGCGGGCAAGAGTTCTTTGTTTCCAAAACGACCTCTCACCGTTATCTTGCTCGACTTAAGCATCTACTTAGATACGCCGCCGATACTCTCGGAACCCGAGTTCCGCCGTTTCGAGACCTGATCAAGAAGTCCGATGAAAACCCGAAGGGCATCAAGTTTACGTTCGACGAATTTCAAAGAATGCTTGCCGCCTGTGATCGCCTGTTCCCACGCAAGCCGGAAAACCGAAAACGCTGGCGTCTGGTGCTCATCGCAGCGTACACGTTAGGCTGCCGCGTAGATGAACTCTTTCACCTTACAGGCGCCCATATTAAATATATTGATGAGGAGAACCGGGTCGGGTTGATTGAACTCGCCATGCCCGACAGCCGGAACAAGATCCACACAAAAAAGATGCCAATTACTACTTGGCTATTTGATGAAATGGAAGCTGGAGGAATTTTCAGTAAGGCTCCCAACGAACGATTATTCATGTGGACGAAGGCTTATCGGAAACCCTTCGACTCAATCAAGGAAGAAGCTAAAATTAATCCGCAAGGAACGTTCCACACGTTGCGAGCAACTTCAGCAACCGATAAGGCAGCTAGCGGTCAAGAATTAGAGACGATACAGCAGGAAGTCGGGCACAGAAAGGGATCAGGAGTGACATCGAAGCACTATATTCATTTCGACGACCGTCAGATAATTGAATCCGCATCATCATTCAATGAAAGACTAGTGTCCTGTCTTTAAAGTTCGTTGACAAAATCGAGCAAGGCTTGCGAGGATTTCGTCAGCGGTTTTGGTCCAAACGAACGGTTTTGGTTCCTGATTATTGTTATCGATGTATTCGCTAATTGC
>JADLDC010000190.1 GCA_020846885.1 Acidobacteriota bacterium
CGGGCGATGACGGTTACAAACCGGAGGTAAAGATATTCACGCCCGACAAGATACGCGTCCGCTTTTCTACGCTGACCGAGGCGGATGTGAAATATCTTCTGCCCGACGGCACGTCCGACAAAATGCTGCACTTGCTGCGGCAGGCTTTTAGAAGCCTACAGGACCGCCTGAAGGCCGAGGGCCGCCGTGAATATCTATACAGCTATCACGACCTGCGCGATGAGGTGCAGAAACAGCAGTACGGCCGCGACGATAAAGATGCGGGTGACGGCGGAAACGTATCTTCGATACAAGGCCTGCTTTGGCGGCTGGATGCGCGGTTCGACCGGCAGGACAGCATCTTTCACACCCACGAGCATATAGAGCTAAGTGAACTCTACCGGCCCGGCCGCTGCACCATCTTGCAGCTTTCCGAGATAGAACAGACCGAGCAGCAAGTGATCGTCGGCACGCTGTTAAGGCGTGTGAACAAAGCACGCGAGCTGACCGTCGGCGGCCACGTGGACAAGGGCGAGAATTTTCTCGACTATCCGGTCTTTACTTTGTTAGAGGAAGCTCACCGATTTGCGCCCGCGGGCCATAGTGTCGTCTCGACCAACGTGCTGAAACAGATCTTGAGCGAAGGCCGCAAATTTGGCGTCGGTATAGGTTTGATAACTCAGCGGCCCGGCAAGCTTGACCAGGACGTTCTTTCGCAGTGCATGACCCAGATAATAATGCGCATCGTTAACCCGATCGATCAGCAAACCGTCGCCCAATCGGTCGAAGGCGCCGGCCGCGCGATGCTTGCCGAACTTCCGGCTTTGACTAAAGGCCAGGCCATCATCTCCGGCGTCGGCATAAACACACCTGTCATGTGCCGCATCCGCCCACGTATCACCGTCCATGGCGGCGAAACCTTCGACGCTCCGTCAGAATGGATGAAATGGCACTCCGCCGGCCAGCGGTCAAAACGGGAACAGGATGAGGCACCTTACCTAAAGCCGACCAACGAGAAGAAGCCGGAAAAGATCGGGAATATCCGGATATAAGATCTCCTGTATTGCAGCAACTTTTCGTTTGGGCCACACTTTGACAGGAGTACCTATAATGAGTGAGTCGTCAAAATCAAAAGGTCCGGAGTCGGATTATGAATCTATGCGGAAGGATCACGAGCGGAAGTTGTCCGCACGTGACCGCGACCTCCTTCTCGCATTGATCCACCACCCGCCCGAGCCAAACGCGGCACTTCGCAAAGCAGTCGCAAGGTATAAAAAGTTAACCGAACGCTGATCCTAAGAATCGCCAAAAGGATGCGTCTATGACCCGCGAACGCGTTTCATCATCAAGTATCCGGTCCGTCGGATACGACCCTGACAATAGGATCCTTGAAATAGAGCTTCGCCGGGGCGGAATTTATCAGTATTTTCAGGTCCCGGCGGAACCCTACAGGTCGCTTGTCGAAGCTGAATCCATCGGCCGCCATTATACGAAGTTCATCAAGCCCGTGTATCAATTCAGGAAGGTCAAATAAGGTGAACTATTTCGTCCTTCTCGTTTTTGCTCCGCTGCTCGTCATCGTTGGCATACTGGGTTTCATCATCCCGCAAAATAAAAGCCTCACAAGCGGGGCCCCGGCCTATGATCTTTTCCACATTGTCTTTGGCCTGATCGGGATACTCGTTATCTATTCGAACCACGAGCCATACATTCGCGGGTTCAACATTGGTTTTGGCTTGATCGACCTATATCAGGCAGTGGCGAGTTTCGGACACATTTTTCCTGAGAAATATTTCCGCTGGACCAGGGTCGATGATGCCCTGCACATTGCCATCGGGGCTGGCCTTGTGCTCGTTGGCATCGCCGCCTAAGGATTCTTTATTCTATAAAGGTCCTGCGCCTCGGGGTCAGCGAGGTCATCGCGCACGAGCAGGACCAGATCGACGCCCGGCCTCAGCGGATAGACACCGTCAAGTTTATATTTGCCCGAATAGCGCAAGATCACTTCGCGGTCCTGGTCGGTCTTTTTTGCGACTATGACATCGGCGGTCGAGGTATCGATAAAGCGGCCGTGATAGACGGCTTTCGGATAATCGTTCGTGTACCAGACCATCGGCCAGTAGTCCGGTGAGATAATGTCGATGGACAGTTCCTGTCCCTTGCCGCTCTTTGCCGCATAGTGGTCGATGCGCCGCATCATTTCCAGGAACGGGCGTTTGGTGTGGGCGTAAACGTACGTGCGGTCGTTGTTGTCATAGTTGACGAAATTGAGATCGTAAGCCTGATAGGCAAGAAGTACGCAAGCGGCCGCGGCAAGGGCAAGGCCGCCGGTCTTGACCGCGGCAACGCCGGAACGTGCCATTTCGTCGATGCCGTAACCCGCGACCAGGCACATCGGCAGAATGAAACTCAGGGCAAGCCACGGAGTTTTATACGGAATGAGCGAATAGGCAATAAACAATCCGACAGCCCAAAGCCCGGTGAACATTGCAACGCGGTTGCGGGCCTTTAAGAATGCTATGGCCGTACCGATGCCCGCGAGTACGAAGATCGCCGCTTCGACCGCGGTCTCCAGCTTCGAACCAACCTGCCCGTACCCAAAGCTCCATCTCAGATAACCCCAAAACCCGCTTTGCGTATGATCTTTGGTACCGGTCTTGGTCCAGATAGCATATGCTTCCAGGGCCTTGCCAACACCGTCATAGTAGGTGAAATAGGATGAGAAAAAGAGGACGTTCACGTATATGAAAACAACCGCGGCCGCGGCGAGCAGGATCAATCGGTCATTGCCTTTGCCCAATGCCGAGCGAAAGTTACTCCAACTGATCACCGAATCGTCAGTCCCAACCTGTTCACCTTTCGCACTATAGACCTTTTGCCAGATCATCACACACGGTATTGCGATCAGCATTGTGCCGAGCGTGATAAACGTCGTTTCCTTGGTCGCAAACATCAACGCCGTCGAGGCCGACGCAAGCAGAAGATAGATCGGCCGCCCGCCCCGCCAGCCAAGCAGCATTCGCATCACAAAAAAGACAAGAACCGCGTCAACAATAAGGAACCCAATGCGCAATGCCCACACCGCCGAGGTGATGCTACCGCCGAGATACGAACCCAGCATAAGCCCGGACGGTAAAAAGCAAACGAGAAGGAGCAACACCATCCACGCGACCGCAAACGGCCCGGCCTTTTCATTTCTTATGAAAAGCAGCACCGAAAGTACTAGGGCCAATGCAAGAAAAACAAAGAATATCTCGTGAATGAAATAGCGGGAGATGAAAACCATCCCAGGCGACAGAGCAAGGAACAGGGCGGCAGTGAGGCTCCCGGTCTTGCCGATGAACGGCCGCAGAAAGAACGCGAGCACAACCATCAGAACGCCGAATATCGCAACGCTGGCACGTACTGAGATCGTGTTCAGGCCGAACAAGGTCGAGAAGAATAGTGAGATGTAATACAGCGTCGGCCCGTGATAATTTGCCGGGTCGTATTTGTAGGCTCCGTTCCGAAAGAGCGACGTCAGAAAAAATCCGTTGACACCCTCATCGTGATGAAAGGGCTTTAGTCCAAGCTCATAAAACCTGAAAAACGCCGCAACGATGGTGATCAATGCGCAGCTCACAAGCCACGGTATGTCATACTTCCGCTCTCTCCCGGTTGTGTTTTCTTCCATCTCTTTCAACTTATTTTACGTTCCGAACACCCTGAGAACTAAACC
>JADLDC010000191.1 GCA_020846885.1 Acidobacteriota bacterium
GCACTGGACGAGATGGTGACGAACTGGATCCTTTCAAAAAAGACATACCAGCTTCCACCAATGGCGGCTGAAGTGTTGAAGATATTTTTCGGAGGAATGTCCGTAAAATGACCGCGGAACTGACGGGCCAACAGACATCACGACCCGCTCTGCTGGGCCGCGGCGACCCGCTGTTTCCGTCTGAGCCGCGGACGCTGGCGGAACTGTTCCAAGCGGCGGCGGAGAGATACGACAGGACAGACGCGCTCAATTACAAGAAAGATGGGCACTGGTCCCCGATCTCGTCGAGCCAGATCATAACCCGGGCCAAGGCAATAGCGAACGGCCTCCTTGGCCTGGGCCTGCAGAAAGGCGATAGGGCGGCCATACTCTCCGCCAATTCGCCGGAATGGACACTCGCTGACGCTGGCTGTCAGTTTGCCGGGATCGTTGACGTTCCGATCTATACGACTCTCACGCCTGACTCGATCCTGTATATTCTGAACGATTCCTCGGCAAAGGTACTATTCATCGATACGATTTCCGCGTACGAACGCATAGCCGTCGAACTTTCCAAATGCCCGGCCATTGAGCGCATTGTTTTCTTCCAGGAAACGGGCATAAACCTGTCGAACGCTATAACGCTCACTGAACTTGAACAAAGCGGCCGGAGATCATCGGTTGAAGATCTTCCCAAAGCGATCGAACCCGGCGACGTGGCAACGATCATCTACACCAGCGGAACAACCGGCGAGCCGAAAGGCGTAATGTTGACGCACACAAATATCATTTCGAACGTCATCGACGCAGGTGAAAAGTACAGTTTTTCGCGCGACGACCGTTCATTGTCAGTGCTTCCGCTCTCACATGTGTTCGAGCGGTCTGCGATGTATCTGTACATCCTCAATGGAATGGCGGTGTACTACGCCGAATCTATCGAGAAAGTGCCGGAGAACCTTTCGGAAGTTCGCCCGACCATCCTCGTCGGCGTCCCCCGCATTTTTGAAAAGGTATATGCCAAAGCAAAGCTAAAGGCAGCCCAGGGCGGCGGTATCAAGGAGAAGGTTTTTGACTGGGCGATCGGGGTTGCGCAGGAACATGCGTTATCAATAGAGACGAACGGGAAGGCGACAACGCTTTTGGCACTCAAACATTTCGTCGCCGATCGCCTGATCTATTCAAAATTACGCGAATTCTTTGGCGGTTGCTTGCGATTCTGCATAACGGGCGGGGCGGCCCTTTCAAATGAGATCTATCTGATCTTCACGGGCGCCGGCGTTCCGATAATGCAAGGCTACGGCCTGACGGAGACATCACCCGTCATCTCTTCGAACAACCCGTTTGCGGCCCGGCTGGGCACCGTTGGACGGCCGATTCGAAACTTCCGGGTTCGGATCGCGGCGGACGGTGAGATAGAGGCTACCGGGCCCGGCGTGATGCTGGGCTATTACAAAAAGCCGGAGGCAACGCGCGAAACGTTTACCGAAGACGGCTGGTTTCGCACGGGCGACATCGGCGAGATCGATTCGGATGGATTTTTGAAGATCACCGACCGAAAGAAAGAGCTGTTCAAAACCTCAGGCGGAAAATACATTGCTCCCGCTCCGATCGAGCAGATGATCCTGTCATCAAGGTTCGTGAGCCAGGCCGTTTTGATCGGAAACGAGCGCAAATTTGCCGCGGCATTGATCGTGCCCAATTTTGAAATGCTCGATTCTTACGCCAGGCACAAAGGCCTTCCGCGAATGACCCCGACGGAATATTGCCGCGACCCGCGCATCGTCGATCTTTTTGAACGACAGGTATCCTCGGCAACCGCGGGATTAGCCAGATTCGAAACGATTAAGCGAATTGCGCTTATTGACAGAGAAATGACCGTCGAGGGCGGCGAGCTGACGCCGACAATGAAGCTCCGCCGACGCATCGTTGACGAAAAATACAAGGATGTGATCGACGGCCTGTATGCCGACGGATCTGAAGCTAAAAAGGCCTGATAGGTATCGGGAGTCGGTTCGGGATGCCCGTTACTGCCTCAAGCAGAATATCGGCTATTGACTTTTTGGCTTTGCCGACCAGAATTATATCGAACGGCAGCAGCATAACGTCTTTTTCTTCACCTTTCAGAATTCCGCCGTAATTTACGGCCAGGACCTCCGGTTCGGGTGAATTAGGCCTCTTTCGATAGATACTTATATTCTTTTTGGCCTCGCGAGTCGCACCCGCGGCGGCGGCAATAGCCTGTGTGAGCGGCAGACCGCCCTCAGGAATATTGATCTCACCCGGTTTCACAACTTCACCTGTCACATAAACGAGCGGAGCCTTTTGAACCAGGATGATGTCACCCGGAAGGATCTCGGGATTTGATCCTTCGGTTCCGCTTGTCGTCTCTTTCAGGCTGAAAACCTTTGAAGGAACATTCAACCCGTCGCCCGATACAGCTGTGGCCCAATCAGAGGTTTTCGCATCAGAACACATTGGCGGCCGCGGACGAAATACCTGCACGGTACCGCTGCTCTTGGCCGTATCCACGCCGGCAAAGGCTATCATTTCAAGAAGATACGCCCGCCGTGTAAGATCGACCTTTTGCTGCTCCATTACGGCGCCGTAAATATGCACGGGCGGACGGCTATTTCGCTGAGTGACCCGCAAATATAGCTGCGGATTGCGAAGGTATTTTGACCATGCCTTCGCAACATCAGCCTGCAGGCCGCGTTCGGTCTTGCACTTTGCCAGCAACGGTTTGTCAACGTAAGGGACAATTATTTTCCCATCCTCATCGACCGTCATCGCTTCAACGTCGAAAGAAGGTTCGCCCAGGGCCTTGATGCTAATAACATCACCAGGTCCAATAAGATAGCCCTGTTGCCCCTCGGCCGCGTTGGGCACTGTCTGTGCCGCAGACCCAACGCAAAGGGCAAAAATTGCGATAAAACTGTATTTGAAGCTGTTCCGCATGCGTGATCGGTTCGAAAAGTACAATGACTAGAATAGTCCAGCATCGCGTCTGATTCAACTATCTTACGGCCGGTTGCCTCATTTCCAGGTCCGAGATAGCGAGAAAAGGCTTTTACTTTTGCTTCGACTTTGCTGTAATAGCGAGAGCGACTCACAGATAACGGGAGTTCTTCCAGCAAATGCCCTATCGTCAACCTCACACA
>JADLDC010000192.1 GCA_020846885.1 Acidobacteriota bacterium
AACCGCCGAAAGAGTATAAACTGACGCCGAAAGCTGATCCTCGAATGTCGGCGCGCTGATATCGGCGTGTTTAGCTGAGTGGCTTTGTTTCTTCTTCGCTCTCGTCCTCGAACAGCTGGCTGACCGGCGTTTGCGGCGGCGGGAACGATTCTAGTTTGTCGGCCAGGTCTTTTTGCAGTTGTTCGACCGCAGACTTTGCACGTTCGAAATCGTCGCGGACGAGTTTTAATGTCAGCTTGCCGTCGGTGTTCGGCAATTCGGCAAGCTTTGCGAAAGTACGCGTGCGAACATCGATCTTCGCACCGCGTTTGAAAACGCCCTTTCGGAATTTAATGTCAAGAATTTCGTCCAGCGGAAGCCGAACTTCTTTTACTCCGCGGGCGATGATCCCAAACAGTTTCGACTCAAATTCCAAAACGATCCCCGCCGGCGAGAATTTCGCGATCCCATTGACGGTTGTGATGCCATGAGCGCTTTCGGTCTTGAATGGGACACTCGTAAAACTTTGCATAAAATGGCAGAAACCCGATCGGTAGCCAGTGTGTTTCGATTGCGGATTGCGGACTTCCGAAAGCGGATTTTCAAATCCAAAATCCAAAATCGGCAATCCAAAATCAAGAGGCACACTCCCTACCGGTCGTGTTTCCGCCTCAGATATTTTCCGATACCGAATAGACTGATCAATAGCCAGAAAAATTCCACCACGAACGATGGAAAGTTGAACTCGAAATATAGCGAGATCAATATTAAGATAGCGCCGATGGCGTTTAGGAGCGAGTAATAAAGACTGTCGCTGCGGAGCCGTTCGGTTTGAAGTAGGATATAGGTGATGACGATCGTCGCGACGCCAGCGGTGCCGAGTATGTTGTACCACGCAAGCGTCATTTCAATTTATAAATGCCGCCGCGCGGCCCGGCGGCCCAGACCGCCTTTTTGCCTTTGGCCGCCACCGAATTCAGATCTTCACTGCCGATCTTTTTCCACGTTTTGCCGCTGTCGTGTGAGATGTCGGTCCCATTTGTCCCGACGGCGATGATCGTGCGGTCGTCGATGTATGCGACGCCGGATCGATATCCGGTCAGTCCATCAGCGGCTGACCATGTCTTTCCACCGTCGCTGGTGAAGGCAAGGCTATTTGCAGCCTCGTTCGGTTTTTCATAATTGCCGCCGACGATCACGCCGTTCGTCTTGTCACGAAAGGCTATCGAGAAAATGCCGCTTCCCGTAGTGCCTTTGGCAATAGGCGCAGTGGCCGAAGTCCATGTTTTCCCGCGGTCGTTTGAGCGGAAAACATGAGCGTCGGTTCCGCCTGAAACGAGAAATGCATTGTTTTTGCCTTGAGTTATTAGACATGTGCCGCTGGCGGCAAACGCGGCTTCGCCGTCTTTTGCAGCAGGAAGATTGTTGCTTACGATCGGCTGCCAATTCTCGCCGTCCGTAGTGTTGATCAACAGGTAATGCCCATCAACCGGATCGCTCATCGCGATGCAGTTTTTAGCGTCCCAACACGCGATCGCGTCAAAAAACGCTTTTTCGTTTGCGTTCGTGAACTGAGCTTTCCACGTCGTACCGCCGTCAGTCGTCTTATAAATTCGGGACGAAGCGCCGTTACCAATACTCAGAATATAAGCCGTGTTCGCATCAAAGGCTTCGATGTCGCGGAAATCAAGCTTTTCGGCGCCAGGCACGGTCATCACCTTCCATGTTTTGCCTCCGTCTATCGACTTGATCACAGTCCCGCCTGTACCGCTCGCCCAAACGACCTTTTCGCTGACAACCGACAGCCCGCGAAACGAAGTTTTCGTATCAACTGTCTGCTTGACCCATTGTGCATGGGCGGCCGCGGAAAATATGATCAGTAAAATAATGCCAAATACGGATTTCATGGTGTTGAAACTGCGATAGAAGTTGTTGCGTGACGTTTCGTTTTCATTCCGGTTTGCTGATTCCCCAATCAAAATAAAGATACCAATGTTCGCCAATTTTTTTGTAGTAAATTCCGTTGCTTTCAAATCCCAATTCATCTAATGACTCTACTTGTGGTGATGGCTCATTCAAACTGTAAGCGTAACCTTTTGAAATTACGATGGATTCATAATCGTCTATGTACGAAACCGCAATAGAGGCCGAAGAAATATCTATTACATTGTCCTTTTTGGAAATCATATGAACATATGGACTTCCAAGTTGATTGAAAAGCACTTTGTATTCATTCCAGCGTTTAGTCGAAAAAACCTCGTCAGTATCACCCTGCCAAGACTTGTACCCATTTAGCAAAACATTTGTTTTGTCGACCGACATCACGTCTGAATCTTCACTCGCCATACTTATGATTTTCTCGAAGTTCGACTGATGTTTGTAAAAATTCTCAGTCAACTCTCTGTCGGAAATAAGTGGTTTGTATGGGAGGACGAAGATGCTACACAAAAACCCGAGCATTGCGAGACCAATTCCGATCAAATGTTTTCGCCACATTAAACAATTCTCCGATTGGAACAAGATAGCACCTAACTTAACACTTATCATATAATAAATTGAATCGTCCGCCTCGCGAACTTCGCGTCAACGATTCATCTCTAGCCAACGCGAGTACAGGTCTCGACAGGCGTCGCTCCAATCGGGAAACTCGAATTCGAAGCCGGAATCGGTCAGAAGCTTTGGAACGACGCGGCGGCTTTTAAGGATAAGCTCGGTTTCGGTCTGCATAAAGAACGCGCCGATAGCGAGCTGCCATTCCATTGCCGGCAGGCCAAATCGTGCGCCGGCCGCCTGGCGAAATATCCGCATAAACTCGCGGTTCGGAAGCGGATTTGGTGACGAAATATTGATCGGGCCGGAGAGTTCTTCGTGTTCGATAAGCCAATAGACCGAGCGGATAAAATCCTGATCGTGTATCCACGAGATATACTGTTTGCCGCTCGCCGCAGTGCCGCCCAACCCTTTGCGGACAAGGTCGAGCATTACATCAAAAATGCCGCCGCGGTCGGGGCTCATCGTCATAGCCGAGCGCATCAGCACCTTTCGTGTTTTCGGCGTCGCGGCATCGTTTGCCGCTTTTTCCCAGGCCGTTGCGACGTCGATGCTGAAATTCCATGTGTCCGGTGCGTCCGCTTCGTGGCCGCCGATAATTCCGGTTACATCGTCGTTTGCGGCATCAAAACGATGAGCATAGATCGTCGCCGTGCTCGCCTGCAGCCAAACCTTCGGCGGATATGCCGCTCTGGCTATCGCTTCACCTACAACCCGAGTCGAATCTACCCGCGAATCCTTCATCTGCCGCCGGTTCTCATCATTGTACCGGCAATTCACGCTCCGGCCTGCAAGGTTGATAACAACATCCGAACCATCGATCTCGGCGGCCCAATCTCCAAGCGTCTTGCCGTCCCATACTTGCGTCCGCCAAACCTGCGTTTCAGGCGACCGCCCAACCACGACAACCTCATGCCCGTCACCATGAAACGCCCGGGCCAGCAACGCTCCGACCTGTCCTGTTCCGCCTGGAATTACGATCTTCATACTCTTGTCAGAACCGGGAGCGGTAGCGACTGGGTTCTTCATCCTGACGTCGTAAGAGCCCGGTCGCTACCGCTCACGGTTCTGACAGGAACACGGCCGCAATCGGCTAATAAACCATCCTAGCTTTCACCGTTCCCGGCACGTCTTTCAACAACTCAAACGCCTCTTTCGACAGCTTTGATTCTACATCGAGTATGACATAACCGATCTCGTCGTTTGTTTTTAGATATTGGCCGGTGATGTTGATGCCGTGGTCGGAGAGGCGCGAGTTTATTTCGCCGAGCACGCCAGGAATGTTGCGGTGAATGTGCAGGATGCGATGCGTTCCGGCCTGCGGCGGCAGCGAGACAGGCGGGACGGTGTGCGAGCCTTCGCTTGTGCCGAAATCGAGGTATTTTATCAGTTTCGAAGTTACGTCGAGGCCGATGTTCGCCTGAGCTTCTTCGGTCGAGCCGCCAATGTGCGGCGTTAGGATCACGTTCGGGAGATTTTGCAAAACTGATGCGAATGGATCGCCGTTCTTTTCCGGTTCTTCGGGAAATACATCGACCGCCGCTCCGGCTAGCTTGCCCGCCTTTAACGCTTTTGCCAGCGCGTTCAGATCGACCACATCGCCGCGGCTGTGATTGATCAGGATGCTGCCTTTTCGCATCGCTTTCAACGCATCGGCGTCGATCATGTTTCGCGTCGTCGCGTCCGACGGCACGTGCAGCGTTACGATGTTCGATCGTTTCAACAGGTCCTTTAAGTCAGAAGTCTGTTTTGCGTTGCCGAGCGGCAGCTTGGTGGCGATGTCGTAATAGATCACCTGCAAACCCATAGCCTCGGCCATTGTCGAAACCTGCGAGCCGATGTTGCCGTACCCGATTATCCCAAGCGTCTTGCCGCGAAGCTCAAAACTGCCCGCCGCTTCTTTGAGCCACTCGCCCCGATGCGCCGCCGCGTTCTTGTCCGCGATCTTGCGGATCAGCATCACGCACAACCCAATGACCAACTCCGCCACCGAACGCGTATTGGAATAAGGCGCGTTAAATACCGCAACTCCATTCTCCGTTGCCGCCCGCAGATCGACCTGATTGACCCCAATACAAAACGCCCCGATAGCCAACAGCTTATCCGCCGCCTCGATCACATCCCGCGTAACCCGCGTCTTCGACCGTATCCCAAGCAAATGCACGCCTTGCACGGCGTCAATCAACTGCTCCTCACTCAAAGCCCCGCCAACCCGCTCGATCTGAGCATAGCCACCAGTTTCGAGTTCTCCGACGGCTGCGTCAGAGACGTTCTCGAGCAGAAGAATCTTTATTTTAGTGCGAGGATACGATGTGGCCGCTACGGTCATAAGCTGTCGAGTATATCAAAATCTATGGACGAACGAGATGGATACGAATTCGTCGGTTGTGATTCATCACGACCAATTGTTCGTTAGTTGCAAAGGGCTTTGATTATGTCTGTGGTCGCACGCGTTCCGGTTACCTTGCGATTCTTTTCATACGATCCGTCAGGATCAAGTCCGAATGCTCTTAGTATTTCACGCCTTTTGTCCTGATTTCTTGGATTTCTAAGATCAAACAATGCCGTGAAATGTTTGTTTGAATCGAAGTCATAGACTCCGCCAGACTCGATTGTTCTGAATATGTCGTTTGAATCAAAGCTCGGCCGGAAGCCAATTGAATAATAGCCGAAAGGATTTGTAACCCTTCTCGAATAACTGTCCGTCGGCACGTTGGGGTTATCCTCGACAAGATACTTATCGAATATCGACAATGGGAGCTCTCGGTGAATCAGCCCCCACTGAAGGAAAACAACTGGACGCCGATCAATACTTTTTCCGAAAGAGATCGGAAACTCAAATTCATCATCTGCAAGTTCCTTGTGTCCGATCAATTCGTACTCGCCATACAAGATCACATTATCCATCATTACGTCGGATGGAAGCGTGGGAGCTCGTTCAAGTTCCACGATATTGATTCTCGGATTTGGTGCGCTAAATGCAAAAAGTTGCACTAGAACCGGCGGTCCCATGAGCAAATGCAGACCGTGCTTATCAGTAAGCAACCCGGCTTTTCGGACCTTATTAATATCAAGCAACACCCGGCCAAAACCGAACCGCTCTCTGCTTATCTTAAAGCTGAAATAGTTACCTGACTTGAAGCGAACTCTCTTGCGTTTGGCGCGCTTAAACTTTTCAATCTGAGATAAATGATCAGGAGGCGATTGACTTATGAATTCTTCAACCGATTCCGCAATACTCTTCTCACTAACGAGTTCTGGTTTGTCCCACCGACTTGAATAAAATGTTGTTTGGGTCGTGTGATTTCCTATAGTTATGACGCCGTGGTTGCTTACTTCAAGGTAAACACCGATCGGATTTCTTTGCCCAAACGTAGATGAAGTTAGTTTCTTCTCTTTCCCCTTTGAGGATTTTGGGAGCAGAATTGTTCGGTTCCTAGTTGACTCGTGGTAGTTACTTTCTGAATATCGAAAGTCCACCGAAACAATGTGTCGTTTTATGATGTCGCCATCATAGAATATGTAACCTTCCGTCGGGTATTCATCGCCTTTCAACGCGACTTTCTCCCAGTGACTTTCCAGGGGATCAAGTCCAAAGTACTTCCTTTGAGTATTTGAGAGTTCAAAAGCCATGGTTTTCAATATTCTACGACAAGATACGAATGGCCAGCCACGTACGACTGGCCACAATTTTTGCGACTGACCACACCTTACATATGAATCGTCAGGTCATGCACACCTTCGGCGGCTTCCATTATGGATTCGCTTACCGTTGGGTGGGCGTGCATTATGCGGCCTAGTTCGTCCGATGTGGTTTCTAGGGCCATGCCGACGCAGGCTTCGGCTAGGAGTTCGGTGGCGTGGGGGCCGATGATGTGGACGCCGAGGACCTCGTCGTATTTTTTATCGGCGACGATCTTTACAAAGCCATCGGTTTCGCCGAGTATGCGTGCCTTGCCCGATGCGGAGAATGGGAATTTGCCGATCTTCACGTCGTATCCGGCTTCTTTCGCTTTGGCTTCGGTGAGGCCGACGCTGGCGACTTCGGGGTCGCAGTAGGTGCAGTTTGGGACGAGGTTGTGTTTGATCGGCTGGACCTTTTTGCCCGCGATCTTTTCGACGACGAGGATGCCTTCTTTCGAGGCAAGGTGCGCGAGTTGAGCGGTCGGGATGACATCGCCGATGGCGAAGATGCCTGGTTCGGCGGTTTCGCAGTATTCGTTTACCTCGACCGTGCCTCGCTGGCTTACCTTCACTTTTGTATTCTCAAGCCCGAGGCCTTCGAGATATGCCATTCGGCCAACGGCGACGAGCAGCATTTCGGCCTCGAGCGTTACCGTATCGCCCTTGGCATTTTTGCCCGAAACCTTTACGCCTTTCTTGCTTTTTTCCATCTTGTCGAGCTTCAAACCGGTCTCGACCTTTATGCCTTGTTTTTTAAAAGCGCGCTGAAGCTCTTTTGAAACATCAGCATCTTCAAGCGGCACAATTCTGTCAAGCAATTCGACAAGCGTGACATCGGTTCCGAAGCGATGATAAACGCTTGCAAACTCCGATCCGACCGCTCCCGATCCCATAACAACAAGCGATTTCGGCACGGTCGTTAGTTCGAGAATATGATCGGAATTGACGACCTGCTTGCCGTCCGTCTCAAAACCGGGAATTGGCCGAACGACCGAGCCGGTGGCGATGATAATGTTCTTTGTCTCGATCGTCTCTTTCTTGCCGTCGGCGAGCGCGACCTCGACCTTGCCTTTGCCTAATATTTTCGCAAAGCCGTTATAGACCGTTACCTTGTTCTTTTTCATCAAGTAGGTCACGCCGGCGCTGTTTTTCGCCACGACATCGGACTTATACTTTTGAACGCCGGTCCAGTCGTAGCTGAGTTCTTTCACCTTCAGCCCAAAATGCTCAAATTCGCCGGCCTTTTGATAAAGATGTGCAGCGTTTAACAAAGCCTTTGTCGGAATACAGCCGCGCAAACCGCAAGTCCCGCCGAGCCGCGCGTCTTTTTCCTTTTCGACCAAAGCGACCTTTAACCCAAGTTGTCCAGCCCGAACCGCCGCGACATAGCCGCCCGGCCCTGATCCGATGATAGTAACGTCAAATTGTTCAGCCAATGCTTTATCCCTCGACTATTTATATTCTAATTAAGACGAAACTATCATTATAGAAGTTTGCTATCAGCTAGGCTAGTTAGGTCGATTCAGGATGCAGAAGTCCGCACGAAGTAAGGACGATATGGCCAACATCGCATTTCGCCCTTACTTCGTGCGGGCTTCTGCAACGCTCCGCAAAAGAGGCCGGTCGCTGCGGCTCGCGGTTCTGACGTTAAGAAGAGGCCGGTCGCTACGGCTCGCGGTTCTCATATAGGACTTGAATTGGGATAGAATGACAAACATGGATCATTCACAAGAGTTTCTAAGGCTTGTTGACGAGGCTAAGGCCGAGACGCGCGAGGTTTCGGTCTCGGAAACGCTCGAACGTATGAAAAATGGTGCGACGCTGGTAGATGTACGCGAGGACAACGAATACGCGGCGGGCCATGCTGCCAATGCCGAACATATGGGACGCGGAATAATCGAACGCGATATACGCACAAAACATCCGGACAAGGGCGAGGAGCTTATCCTTTATTGCGGCGGCGGATTTCGCTCGGCCCTGTCGGCGGTGAATTTGCAAAAAATGGGCTACACCAACGTTTGGTCAATGGCCGGCGGCTGGTCGGCGTGGAAAGCGGCCGATGCGCCAGTTGAATAAATATCGCATATGACCGACGACGAAAAGCTGACATACGACGAAAGGCGCGCGAGAACGCGCGAGCTGGCCGCGGAATTTAATGAAAAAGGCGAACCGCTAGGCTGGTTTGACGCATTGTACAAAGAAGCGGCCGGCGACAGCGGGAAGGTGCCGTGGGCGGATATGGAGCCGAACCGGTTCTTTCGTGAATGGGCGGAATCTACGGGCTTAAAAGGCGGTGGGCGTTCGGCATTGGTCGTCGGCTGCGGGCTGGGCGATGACGCAAAGTATCTGGACGATCTTGGTTTTAAGGTGACGGCGTTCGACTTGTCGCCGACGGCGATCGACTGGGCGAAAAAAGTTTACGGCAATGCGGACATCAGGTTTGAAACTGCCGATCTGTTCGATCCGCCGCGGGAATGGACTTGGCAGGAAGAGAAACCAACCGCTGCCGCGCGCGGATTCGACTTTGTGCTTGAGATCTACACCATACAGCCGCTGCCGCTTGAAATGCGGGCGAAGGTCATTGATTCGATAGCGGCGTTTGTCGCATCTGGCGGCCGTTTGGTCGTTGTCACACGCGGGCGTGAAGACGGCGAAGAGGTCGGCGTTGTGCCGTGGCCGCTGTCGCGCGAGGACCTGTCAAGATTTGGCGAAAATGGCTTGATCGAACTGAGTTTCCAGGACGTTTGGGATGAAGAGGACGAACAGCGGCGGTTCATTATCGAATATCAGAGAAATTAGCTCTCGGCGGTTCGGGAGAGTATTGGTTCTAGATCGACACACAGGTTTAAGCGAACATTGCGCTGCGTTCGGCAAATTCTTCTTTTAGGCTGCCGCAAACGACGCTGCAAAGTTCAAAGACCGACGGATCGGTTATCGAATAATAGACGACGTTGCCCTCTTTGCGGCGGCCGATGAGTCTTTCGTCCTGAAGGATCTTTAGATGTTTGCTCACATTCGGTTGGGTCGAGCCGACCGCTTTTGCGAGTTCGCTGACGCTTAATTTCTGGGTCTCAAGTTCTTGCAGGATCTGAAGGCGAAGCGGCTCAGACAGCACTTTGAATCTTGCGGCAACATGAGTGATCGCTTCGACCGGCATTTTCCAGGTTTTTACTTTTCGCATATTTGACAATATAACTACATACGCATATACTAACGTGTAAATGGATTATAATGTTTCGAATGGAGCAAATGCAAGCAGTATGATAAAGCAAGCAACGGTACATGAGATAAACGCGATGCTCGCGGGTGGCGGCGAATGCCAGGTGATCGATGTTCGCGAATTTTCGGAATTCAACAGCGAACGCATTGCCGAAGCACAGCTTATGCCGCTGTCAAATTTTGAAAAGCACGCCGACGAGATCGATCACGCGAAGCCGGTCTATCTGATGTGCCGTTCGGGCAGCAGAGCGAAGCAGGCCGCCGAGAAACTTTCTAAAAAAGGCTTTACGGACATTCATATTGTCGAGGGCGGAATGGCGGCGTGGGGCAGTGCGAACCTGCCGGTCGTGAAAGGCGGATCGAAGGTATGGCCGCTCGAACGGCAAGTGCGTTTTGCGGCGGGGTTGATCGTTCTTTCGGGCGTCGTACTCGGATATTTTCTGACGCCTTATTTCTATCTGCTGAGTGGATTTGTCGGTGCAGGTTTGACCTTTTCGGGAGTTACAGACACATGCGGAATGGCTATGGTCCTTGCAAGAATGCCGTGGAATAAGGCCCCGGCGCCGTAATGGGTTCAGAAAGGTATTGCAGCCTTTTTTGAAATCCGCGGCTTGGTGACGATCAAAAAACAACACCTTTTGGAGATCGGGCAAGTTGAATATTTTAGGGAGTGACAGTCATGAAATTCAAACAGTTCTATTTGGGATGTCTGGCCCACGCGTCTTATTACATCAGTTCAAATGGCGAGGCCGCGGTGATCGATCCGCAGCGCGATGTAACGCAATATTTGGACGAGGCAGAGGCGAATGGAGACACGATCAAATATGTCATCGAGACCCATTCGCATGCCGATTTTGTCAGCGGCCACGTTGAACTGGCAAAAAAGACCGGCGCGAAGATTATATTCGGCCAACGGGCGAATACCGAATTTGAAACGCTCAAGGTGAAGGACGGCGATGAATTACCGCTTGGTGACATTAATCTGACATTCCTTGAAACGCCTGGGCACACGCCCGAAGGGATAACGATCCTGGCAAAGGATAATGAAGATCCGACTGGACCGCTGAAGATGTTCACGGGCGACACGCTGTTCATCGGCGATGTCGGGCGGCCTGACCTGATCGGATCGAAAGGATTTACCGCGGAACAGATGGCGTCGATGCTGTATGATTCGCTGCACGACAAAATTCTGCCGCTGCCGGACGACACTTTGGTCTATCCGGCACACGGAGCGGGCAGTTTGTGCGGCAAATCGCTTTCGTCTGAAACGTTCTCAACGCTCGGCGAACAGCGGCGGACGAATTACGCACTTCGTCCGATGTCGCGGGAAGATTTCATAAAGGCGGTAGCCTCGGACCAGCCGGAAGTTCCGGCCTATTTTCCGGTCAGTGCTTCGCAGAACCTGAAAGGCTCGGCCGATCTGGCTGATCTGCCAAAACCGGAACGGCTTGACAGCAAACAGATAGCGAACTTTGACGGCGTTGTCATCGACGTTCGGCCAAACGCGCAGTACGGCGCTGGACATGTGCCGAACTCGATCAACATCGGTCTCGGCGGCCAGTTCGCTTCATGGGCTGGAACGCTGATAACGGTCGGGACACCGATCGCGATAGTTGCGGAAACTGAAGAACAGGTCGATGAAGCCGTGATGCGGTTGGCCCGCGTCGGTGAAGAATCGGTGAAAGGATTTATCCTTTTTGCGGACTATGATGGCGACACGAAAACGGTCGAACAAGTTTCTGTTGATCAGGTAAATCAGAAGTTGAATGATGACACTCAGTTTGTTGACGTTCGCCGGTCGGCCGAACATGCGGCCGGACATGCTGCGAAAACGATCAACATTCCTTTGGACAAACTTTCACGCGAGATCGACCAACTCGACCCCGACAAGCCGACATACGTCATTTGCCAGGGAGGCTATCGGTCGAGTTTGGGTACAAGTATTTTGGAAAACGCCGGATTCGATCACGTTTACAACGTGACCGGCGGAACAAAGGCATGGCTTGAAGCCGGCCTGCCGAGCGAAGAAACGGCAGCAAAGGCGGCGCCGTAGAAAATGAACACGTCGGCCGTACAAACCGACGTAGTGTCAATTTAATTCTTTTTGAATTGCCGCTAGCTTTAGCTAGTGGATGCAAATTATAAGGAAGACAGGCTTTAGCCGAATCTGCGCTAAAACCGATCGGAATTTTCGTTTTTCCAATTTCGGCTGAAGCCTTGAGTCTTTCGAACGCTGACCACTAGCTGAAGCTAGTGGCAATTGAAAGATTCGGTGTGCCATCGCAGCCAAGAGCTAAGATCATGAAAAAAGAAATTCAGAGGGCAACGATCTTGTTTCTGTTCGCATTGTTCCTTGCGGCATGTACTACTGCGCCGACGCGGACCAGCGATTCTAAAGCAGTTGCAAAACCTGGCGTAAGTGAAATGGCACCGGCTGAGGCGAAGCCGTTGGTCGAGGCGGCATATTCGCAGTTTATCGACGTTCGGACGCCCGAGGAATATGCGGCCGGCCATGCGTATCGAGCGCGCAACATCCCGCTCGATAAACTAATGGACAATCTCGGCGTCATCGAAAAAAACGAGCCGGTCTATCTGATCTGCGCGACCGGCAGGCGGTCGATGGAAGCGGCGAAAATGCTGAACGAGGCCGGCTATCCGCAAACGATCAGCATCGCGGGCGGAACAGCCGCCTGGGAAATAGCCGGGCTGCCGATGCAGAAATAGGTGAAGTTATGTGGTATGACATTGCATGGTTCGTCGGACTGGTTGGCATTTGGCTGCTTCTTCAGCTTGTCATTCTGCCGCGCCTCGGCTACTCGACCTGAATGCGCGGAGCATGCAACGCCGGGTCTCGGCGAAATGGCGAACAAGATGAGGAAAAATGATCTCGATGCGGCGCATCGGCGAAGCTGATTCAATTGCAGAAGCCCGCGCGTTAGCAAGGGCTTAATGATGAACCTGAACATTATGCCCTTGCTAACGCGTGGGCTTTCGCATTGCGCTTGCGTGCGATAACATATAGACATCATTTGGTTTAGGAATTTTGCTAATGTCAACAAACACACGGATAGAAACAGATTCGATGGGCGAGATCGATGTGCCGTCGGATGTTTATTGGGGAGCGCAGACGCAGCGGTCGTTGAAGCATTTCAACATCGGGTTTGATGTGATGCCGCGTGAGGTTATTCGCGCTTTAGGCATTTTGAAGAAGGCGGCGGCGATCGTTAATAATGATCTGGGGAAGCTGGACAACGACAAACTGAAGTTTATCGTACAGGCTGCGGATGAGGTCATTGACGGAAAATTGGATGCACATTTTCCGCTGCGGGTTTGGCAGACCGGGTCGGGGACGCAGACGAATATGAACGCGAATGAGGTCATTTCGAACCGCGCGATCGAGATCGCGGGCGGCGAGATGGGCTCGAAAAAACCTGTGCATCCGAACGACGATGTGAACAAATCGCAGTCGTCGAACGACACTTTCCCGACCGCAATGTACATTGCCGCAGCCGAACGCCTGACGGCGTTGATACCGGAAGTTCAGAAAATAAGCGACGCGATAAAGGCAAAGGCGAAAGAGTTTGAAGGCGTCGTAAAGATCGGCCGCACGCATTTGCAGGACGCGACGCCGGTTACTGTTTCGCAGGAATTTAACGGCTGGGCAAATTTGATCGATCGCGATATCGAAAGATTGCGCCTCGTGATGCCGGGTTTGCTCGACCTTGCCATCGGCGGAACGGCGGTCGGTACCGGATTGAACGCGCACCCGGAATTTGCGGAGCGTGCGGCGGCGAAGATCGCGGAATTAACAGGCCTGCCGTTCAAATCGCACCCCGATAAATTTGCCGCATTGTCGGCGCACGATGAAGTTGTATTTGCCTCAGGTGCGTTGAAAACTCTCGCCGCTTCTTTGATGAAAATCGCCAACGACATCCGCTGGCTTGCGTCAGGCCCGCGGTGCGGGATCGGCGAAATTTCGCTGCCGGAAAATGAGCCGGGAAGTTCGATAATGCCGGGCAAGGTCAACCCGACCCAGAGCGAGGCAATGACTATGGTCGCCGTTCAGGTTTTCGGCAACGACGCCGCGATCGGCTTTGCCGGCTCGCAGGGGAACTTTGAGCTGAACGTTTTCAAGCCGGTGATGATCCACAACTTTCTGCATTCGGTGCGGCTTATCCACGACGCCAGCCATGGCTTTGTCGATTACTGCATCGCGGGCATCGAACTCAACCGCGAACGTATCGATCAATACCTGAACGATTCGCTAATGCTCGTCACCGCCCTAAACCAGCACATCGGCTACGACAACGCCGCAAAGATCGCGAAATACGCTCACAAGAAAGGAACGTCGCTCAAAGAAGCGGCGGTTGAACTGAATTTGTTGACGCCTGAAAAGTTTGACGAACTCGTAGTGCCTGAGCGAATGACGCGGCCCTAAGGCCGGACGGAACGCGAACTTTAGTTCGCATTCCATCACATAACGGTCTCGATCTCGTCGAATCCCGGCCGGATAAAATCTTGCGCTTGGGGGAATTTTTCTTCCGCCCCGTTTTTGATGCGGTCGAGCAGGCGGATGAGCGGGCGGATACGGTCGGCGTTAGATTCATCCAGCAAGTAGGTCCAGTCGAGGATGGAGCGTTCTATGGCGATCAAGGCGATCTTGATCTGCCCATTCGCGTCACTTTGCGGATCGCGAAGCTGCTCAGGGTCTTCGAAGCCGTCAACATCGAGCAGGCCATGGACGCCTCCGCGGATCTTCACCGGGATAAAGAACAGATACCTATACAGCGCCGAGACCGCTTCCTCGACCGCCTCGCTGTCGCCGGATGAGGGCGGGAGCCACTCGTTTCTCGATTCAAGTGTGGGAAAGCCGTCTATAGCGTATTGATGCGCAAGCACGGCGAACTCTTCCGCCTCGATAAACTTTTCCTGGCGTGCCTGGATGTCGTTGAATTCCTCATCGCTGATCGGTGTCGGGTCTATACCGAGCTCTTCAGCCTTTTCGATGATCATTGCCTTCGCGTCGGCTAAGATATTCGACAGCTTGCGGACCAACGTTTCGCTGTCAAATTCCTGCTCGTCGTCGAACATCTCGGCTTCCATAGCGAACGCACTGCAACGCTGGGTAAACGCGCACCTCTCGCACCAGCGGTCGCAGTAGTTGTAGATGGAAGGAATGATTTGATCTTTGTTATCCACCTGGATCAGGCGTTCCCGCCGGCTTCAACCTCCAATAATAACGGTCGGGCATCCCATCGTTATCTTGTTTGGCGGGCCGACAGCTTCAAGTATCTCGTCTCCCTGCCGCGCGGCCGGATTGTTGACTATGATCACGGTCTTCGACGGTGTGATCACTATTCCTGGCCCATGCGGCGGTATGGGTAAGGGCGTTGCGCAGGCGTGGATGTCTGACGTACCAGCAGCCGCGCTGATCGCGGCACCCATCGCGGCAGCGGCACCGGCCTTCACGGCCTCTTCGGCTGCTTTTGCGGCAGGAGCTCCGGGCGTCCCGGCGGCCGCGGCCGTAACACCTTCGGCTGTCTTGATTGCGGCATCGGAAATCTTCTTAGCGGCCTGCATCGCCGCTGCAACTGCGGCACCGACACCCCGCCAAGCCGGTAGGCCGCCAATGATAACCGTGATCGCGGTCGGCCCACCGGTGAGCATCGGCGGCAGCGGATGTGCAACAGGATCTGTAATTCTAGCTGCTGGGGGCATAAAGTTCCTCCTCTTTCAAGTAGGCGGCTTATCTAAGCGGCGTCTGTCGTTCAAAGTCGTCCTTGTACGTGATCACATCGACAGGTACCGAAAACTTCTCCTGAAGGATCTCCTGATACGGCGATGCCCATGAACCACGGATCGCAAACACCTTCTCGCCGCCTACGGTCCGTTCGGTAATATTCATTCCCGGTTTTACCGATGTCCAGGCTACCATCAAAACGACCTCAGAGGCGACGGATTTTTCCTGCTGGTCCTCCTTTGGCGGCGGATAATACGGGCTTGTTTCAGTGACCGGATGCGGCAGCCTGACCTTTCCGTTCAGTTTTCCGCCTGCCGGCAATATTCGAGCGAAAGGTATTTCCTTACGCGCGATGTCGAAGGCCTTAGGAAGCGGAAGTTCCGCACGGATAACATTCAGCGTCTTTGGGGCGACAAAAAAAACATACGCGCCGTCATGATCGATCTTTTGGTCGTTGCCCTCATACTTGATCATCAGGTCCCAAAGATATTGAATCTGATCGGTATGATTTTCGACGGTGTATTCTATCAACAGGCCCGCGTTTGTATTCTTTGCCGTCGCCGTCATTGTGACAGGCTTCAATGTGTACTCGCTCATATTTTCGTCCTTCCGATCGTTTGTCCTCGAGACAGATGCCGACTCGCGTTCGACCGAATTGCTCGTATCCGTAACGGCTGGAACCTCAGCATTTGAGTTCCCGGCCGGGGAGTTGGCCACTACACCGCATGCTACAAGCAGCGCGGCCCCGATAGTCAGCAATAACGACAACCTCACACAACCTCCTACTTGGGTGCCGGAACGACCGAGCTGTCGTGATCGGTACGCCGGTCCGGGCTGCCAAGCTCTTTAAGGATCTGATTTTGGGTCACAGGGTCATCCTTATGTCCGTGG
>JADLDC010000193.1 GCA_020846885.1 Acidobacteriota bacterium
CCGACAATACCGCTGCCGCCGTATGTTGGATATACCGTGATACCGATGTTCATAAACCCAAGTACAAAAGCAACAGTTATCCTAACACGGCGCGGGCTGATAACGGGATGATCGAACTTATCAATTGCTTCTATTAATTCCCGATATCTTCTCGGTGCTCTTTGTGCCTTCCCTTGGGGAACTTTGTATCTCTGGTCCCGCTATCAAGCGCAAATCGCCGCAGCGGAATGTCCTCAAGCCTAACTAACGAAATATCTGGCAAACGTGGCGGCACCGAAGATAATAAGGGCATAGCATGTGGAACCAGGAGAAGATGTGCCGGTCGGAGCGGTTTCCGGGCTGACGGATGCGATCGCCGCCGGCTCAGTTGCTGCAGTGATCGCGTTTGTTGTTCCTCGTTTCCTGACCAGATAGATGATACCTGTATGGTCGTCGCTGAAAAAAAATGAACTTGCGTCCAGCTTAAAGATATCGCACGGACGGCCCACGACCTTTCCTTTTTGCAGAAATCCGGTGATCAGGTCCTGAAGCGGCTCACCTTTACGCATTACAACTATTTTGTAGCCGTGCCCGATGGCCTTATTGGTCGAGCCGTGCAAGGCAACCACGAAACCGCCTTTTAGCTCTTTTGGGGCATTGGCGTCGTCAAAATAGTCAAACCCAAGCGCCGAGCTGCGGGCCGGAAACCATGCATACGGCGGGGTCACGCCGCTGCATCCGCCGGGCCGTTTGATCTTCGGGTCGGCGAAGATCTTGCCGTTAGATGAATGGCAGTAGGGCCAGCCGTAATCTGCGCCGTCCTTGACGGCATAGAATGTTTCGTCGGGCCGCTGGGTACCGAGATGGTCCGAACCCTGGTTGGTCGCAAAAAGTTGCTGGCCAAACCACCGAAGGCCAACGGCGTTTCTCAGTCCCTTTGCAAAAATGCGCTGGCCCGTGCCGTCTGGGTTCATTTCCAGAATGCTTGCTCTGACCTCTTCTTTTTCAACGCACGAATTGCAGCTTGATCCTACTGAGACGTACATTTTTCCGTTCGTGCCGAACGCGATCGTCCGTGTAAGGTGCCAGCCGCCGTATTTGTAGCTCAGCCCATGATCAGGAAACGTTGCAAGGGTTTGCGGGTTTGTGTCCGTCGGCCGTTCTTCGCCGTGCGTGAATTTTCGCCGCGTCAACTTCTCGGTTTCGGCGATATATATCCAATCCTGGCCATCAGCATCGCGATAGAACTGAACACTGTTCGGGTTGTGCAGCCCGCTCATATAGGTCTTGACCGCCGCGAACCTGCCCGTTTTGGGATCGAAGCCGTCGAGTATGTATATCTTTCCGCGTTTGTTGTCGGTCAGATTGTACATATCGGTCACAAAGATCCGCCCGTCCGGAGCCTTGGCAAAAAAGCGGACACGCTTTAATCCTTCGGCCGCCGGAATGATCTCGAGATCAGCCGGCATTTTCAGACTGAATGAGCGGCCGTTTTTGAGCGTGACCTTTTGCGGCACAAGCTTTGGCTGAGCAAGGCCAAAAACCGGGAGCAAGCCGATCAGAATAAGGAATACGTATTTCATGTGATCACGCAATATCTACCGGCGAGGGCCGCGGGGTCCGATCGGTGAACCAAAAAACCCAGTCGCTACCGCTCCCGGTTCCGACAAGCGCTAGGTGCTCCCTCATTGTTCTTTGATAGTAGCAGAGTAGATGCGCCAGGCGCGTTGATCTTCGGTCGATCCATCCACCACCGAACGGCGAAGGACGTACTCGCCCCAGAACTTCTGGTCTTTGCCGTCGTTTGTCTTGGCGTAGATCAACGCCGGGATCGCGACGTATCTCGACCCCGCGGCACCTTCGATCGGGCCCGGTTCGCCGCTCGTGTCAACACGGACCGAGGCGGTGTTCGCAAAGCCGTCGCGAAATTCTTCAAATGTCTGATGGCTTGCGTCTCCCTTGCCTGACCATAGTTCGTATGCCTTTCGGAAATCCTTTGCGTTTATCGCGGCATAATATTCATGAACGACATCTATGGCCGCCTGCACGCCTTTCGCATCCGGCGGGAGCGGACTGGTCGGCGGAGTTGGGTCGCCGATCATCGTATTGACAGGCTTACGGGCCGGTGATGGCGATGGGCTTGCTGTACCTGCAACGGTCGGACCTGTATTGGCCGCGATGTTTGTGTTCGATGCAGGCTGACAGCCAACGCACAATGCGGCCGCGGTGAAAAGTATTAATGATCTCACGGTACTCCTGATAAAGATCTTATGATCTGCGGTCGGCGTTTGCCTGGAAAACGGATAGATGAGAATAATGCCCCTACGGGCCCGGCCCCGGCTGTTTGCCCCATGGATTTGCCATTTCCATACCGCCGAAGATCGTGAAAAGGACCATTCCGATAACAATTAAAAAAAACAATGCTCCAAGGAAAAGGATCCACTTTTTTTGACTGGCCTTTGTCGTTATCTGCGGCCGTTCGTCATCTGGCATGTTAATCCCCCTTTATTTACGCTTCGGCGCCTCAGCCGGCTGGGACCAATCTAAGTATCCGGTCGTCGTTCGCGGCAGGTGAGCCGCGGCCGTCGCGGTTCGACGTAGAAAAATACAGGAACCCGTCGGGCCCTTCACCGACCTCGCGGATGCGGCCAAATTTTCCTTCCAGCAAATTTTCTTGCCGAACGACCTTGCGGCCGTCGAGAATGACCCTGATCAATCTGGTTCCGCGAAGACATCCGAAAAAGAAATTATTCTTGAACGCACCGAGTTTGTCGCCGGTGTAAAACGCGGCGCTTGCCGGCGCGCAGGCCGGCGTGTACAAAAGCAGAGGCGGCTCCAATCCGGCCTGTGTTCGCTCTCCCCAAATGATCGGCCAGCCGTAGTTCTTGCCCGCTTCGACAATGTTGACCTCGTCCGCTCCGCCGCCGCGTCCTTCGAAGCCGCTCGGGCCGTGTTCTGTTTGGAACATCAACCCCGTGCCCGGCTGCCATGCAAGGCCTTGCGCGTTTCGGTGGCCGGTTGTCCATATCTCCGGCCGATAGCCCGTTTTGCCGACAAACGGATTGTCCTTTGGCACGCTTCCGTCATCGTTGAGCCGAAGCGTCTTGCCGGCCAGCGAACTATTGTCCTGCGCAAGTTCCCAATCGG
>JADLDC010000194.1 GCA_020846885.1 Acidobacteriota bacterium
ACAAAACGCCCTCCATGTCGAAACTGATCAATGAGCTCAAGCATTTCAGGACCGATGTCGAGGCCTATCAGATATATCTGCGCGGACGATTTTTGTTCAACCGATTTAACGAGGCGGACCTTTATCGAGCTCTTGCTTGTTTTGAAGAGGCAGCCAGCCTCGAACCGGCTTTCGCTGAAGCGTATTCCGGAATAGCCGATGTGTACATGTGGCTTACGGAACTTGGGCCGATCACGCCGCTTGAAGGAATGCCAAAAGCGAAAGAGGCGGCTCTTAAGGCGATCGAACTCGGCCCGGAGCTATCGGATGCCCATACGTCATACGCCATAGTTCTGCAGGAATTTGAATATGATCTTGCGCGGGCCGAATCGGAATACAAGCTAGCTATAGGCCTGAATCCGAACAATGCTCTTGCTCATCAGATGTACGGTGCGCTGCTTGCGCAACTCGACCGGTTCCCCGAGGCCGAGGCCGAATTTGAACGCTCGCTTGCGCTTGATCCGCTATCGCCGATGGGAAGTTGGATCTATCCGTTCGGATTGTTCCTTGCCCGACGGTATGACGATTCGATAGCGCGGGCACGAAAGATCCTCGAACTCGACGACAGTTTTGCGGCGGCATACCTGGTTCTTTCGTTCTCTTACCAGATGAAAGAAGACCTCGGGGCATGTGCCGAAAACTATTGCCGGTTTCTTGAGATATTTGGGCTGGGCGATGCGGCAGCCGAGGCACGGCTGGCGTATGAAAGATCCGGATGGGAAGGGTTCTTACGCGCGATGACCTCGCCGCCCGCCCGCCGCACCGTGACATCTTATATATCGGCCGTCTATTTCCAAGCGCTCGGCGATAGCGACGCGGCAATCGAATGCCTGCGCGATTCCCTTGCCGCCCGCGAAGGCCATATGGTCATGCTAAAGGTCGACCCAAGGTTCGATAAACTCCGCCCGGACCAAAGATTCACCGAGATCTTGAACAACGTGGGCTTCCCGCGATAGCGATCCAGATGAAACGATGCCCCGAATGCAGGCGAGATTATTACGGCGGAGCCGCAGACTGCAATCCTGTCAGAACCGGGAGCGGTAGCGACTGGGTTCTTGTCTGGTGACGAACCCGCAACCGCGATTATGTCAGAACCACCTGCGGTAGCGGGTGGTTTAACTGGGATGACAAACGAGTCGCAGTTGAAGACCGCTATTCGTCAACCACCCGCTACCGCAGGTGGTTCGGACTCGAAGGAAAGGCAGAGCCTTTCCGCAAATAGAGCGGCACAGCCGTGGGGGAAAGTAGGCAGTAGGCAGCGGCTGTTGCTTGCCCTCGACGACCGGGGCATCAAGGTCGCCGATTACTGGACGCAGCTTCCAGATAAAAAATTGCTCGAACGAAAACTGCACGAAGCCGTGATCATGGCTCGTCAATGGAGTGAAAGGCCTTACAACAATGATCGAAACCATTCAACACCCTGACGGACGCGTCGAATTGAACGCGGATGCTGAAGAGGGCATCCGTTCGTCGCCGCTTTATAATGAGGATCTTGCGCCGGTGCCGGTGGCGAAGCGGAATTGGACGACGTATAACTATGCGGCGTTGTGGATCTCGATGGCGCATTGCATACCGACGTATATGATGGCGTCGGGGCTGATCTCGGCGGGGATGAATTGGTGGCAGGCTTTGTTTACGATATTGCTCGGCAACACGATCGTGCTGGTGCCGATATTGTTGAACTCGCATCCGGGAACGAAATATGGGATTCCGTTTCCAGTGTTTGCACGGGCGGCGTATGGAACGGTTGGGTCAAACCTGCCGGCGTTGATGCGGGCGTTGGTCGCGTGCGGATGGTTTGGCATTCAGGCGTGGATAGGCGGCGAGGCGCTGAACACTTGTTTTAAGGCGTTCATTCCGGGTTGGGAAAACTTGCTTGGCGGGCCGGTCGGCGGGCATACGGTAACGACATGGCTTTCGTTCCTGATCTTTTGGGCGATGAACATCGCGATAATCTATCGCGGCATGGACCTTTTGCGGATGGTCGAAAATTGGGCCGCGCCTTATGTGCTTGTGATGACGGCCGCTTTGCTTGCGTGGATACTTTATCAAGCCGGCGGCATCGGATTCCTGCTTCATAATCCGGGAAAATTTCAAACGTTCGGCGAGTTTTGGCCGATATTTGTTCCATCGCTTACCGCAATGATCGGGTTTTGGGCGACGCTCTCGCTCAATATGCCTGACTTTACGCGCTTCGGCCGAAGCCAGCGTGAACAGGCCGTTGGGCAGGTCGTCGCTTTGCCGACGACGATGACAGTGTTTGCGGCGATGGGTATTTTGATAACCTCGGCAGCACTCATCGTTTTTCCAAACATGAACCCGGCCGACGCCTGGGATCCGGTAAAGCTGGTCGGGCAATTCTCGCAGCCGGTCGTTGTAGCCGTTTCGATGTTCACGGTCGTCGTAGCCACGCTCTCTGTTAATATTGCGGCCAACGTCGTTTCGCCGGCAAACGATTTTGCAAACGCGTTGCCAAAGTTGATCAGCTTCCGCACCGGCGGATTGATCACCGGCATCATCGGCATTTTGATGCAGCCGTGGAAGCTGCTCGCAGACCCGAGCGGCTATATTTTCGGCTGGCTCGTCGGCTACAGCGGCGGCCTCGGCTCGATCGCAGGTGTTTTGATAGCCGATTATTGGCTCGTTCGAAACAAGAACCTTAATCTCGGAGATCTTTACCGAACACGCGGGACTTATGCCGGATGGAATTGGCGGGCCGTGGCGGCAACGCTTCTTGGTTGCTTTTTTGCGTGGATAGGCCTGATAATTCCTATACTGCGGCCGCTGTATGATTACGCATGGTTTGTCGGATTTGGCGTCGCGTTTTTTGTCCATTGGAGACTGATGAAACTGGATCCCGATCAAATCGAGGCCAGTTGAATGCGTATGATAAAATGAGAGCATCATGACGACCACCATACTCGAAGGAACATGGGAAGAGATAGCAAAACAGGCGAACCGGCTTGCCGGCAAAAAATTGCGCGTCGAGGTTCTTGAAGACACGCCGAAACGCGAGCCAAATCGGCGCATGCTTGAAGTTATGGAACGCGTTAAAGAACGGCTCAAGGACATGCCCGAAACCGGCGGCGAAAGCGGGGTCGATATCATAAGACGCGGTCGAGCAGGCGAAATGTTTGGTTATGAACCAGTCGAATAGTCCGGGCATTGTCGTTGTTGATGCAAGTGTAATTGTTTCGATAGTCTCCAAGGAAACCTCGACTCATGTTGCGACGGAAGAGATCCTAAATCGCTACACAATTGACGGAGCCGAGTTTTTTGCGCCCAACGTAGTGATCTCGGAAGTCCTGTTCGCATTGTGCCAAAAGGCGGCAAACGGCATCCTTAGTGAGGCCGGCCATCAAAAAGCAGTCAATGCATTTCAAGATATTCTTGCGGGCATATCATTGGCCAATGACGAGGCCGGATTAATAAGTCGGGCGATCGAAATACGAGCGTCATACGGCTGCAGCCGTTCGTCTGACAGTCTTTACATCGCGCTTGCCGAGAGACTTGCAGGCAACAACTCTGTAGAGATATTTACGCTTGACGCAGGAATGACCAATCAGGCAGCAAAGAATGCGCCGTCGGTGGTCGTGAGATCGATCTGATCTAAGGTGAAACTATGGGATCCGCAACAGCAAAAATGAAGTACGGCCGTGTTAAGAATTATTACAACGGCGAGTTTGTTGACAGCTCATCGGCGAACGATCTGGATGTTATATCGCCGATCGACGGTAATCTATTGTCAGTCGTTCCGATGTCGTCGGCGGAAGAACTCGATTCGGCGGTTAAGTCCGCAAAGAACGCCTCTGCGGCGTGGGCCGGTGCACCGATCAAAGAACGCGTGCAGGTATTTTTCAGATATCGATACTTGCTCGAGAGGAACCTGGACGAATTGACCGCATTGGTGTCCGAAGAGAACGGCAAGACCTGGGATGAGGCAAAGGCAGAGGTTGAGAAATCAATTGAGCTGACTGAGTTTGCGTGTTCGATGCCGCAGCTTGTTTCGGGCGAAATTCTCGAGGTTTCGAAAGGCGTTGAATGCCGGACCGAGCATTTTCCGCTTGGTGTTGTTGCTTCGATCGTGCCGTTCAATTTTCCGCTTATGGTGCCGAATTGGACAATGCCGAACGCGCTTGTGCTCGGCAACACCATGATAATGAAGCCGTCGGAACTTGTGCCGCTTTCGTGTCAGCGAATGGCGGAATTATTGAAAGAGGCCGGCTTGCCTGACGGTGTTTTCAATATCATCAACGGCGGTCGAGAAATTGTCGAAGCGATCTGCGATCATCCGGATATTGAGGCCGTTAGTTTTGTCGGTTCGACGCATGTTGCAAAGCTCGTTTATCAGCGAAGCACAAATGCGCTAAAACGCTGCGTCGCATTGGGCGGTGCGAAGAATCATCTTTTTGTACTGCCGGATGCAAACCCAACAATGACCGCGACAAACGTCACCGCATCAATGACCGGCTGCGCCGGCCAACGCTGCATGGCCGCGTCTGCGATGCTGGCGGTTGGCGATGTTGATCCGATCATTGATCAGATCTGCGACGAAGCCCGCAAGGTCGTGCCTGGTAAAAATCTCGGCGCGGTTATCTCAAGAGCCGCAAAGGAAAGGATCGAAGGATACATAACCGAAGCCGAAAAAAGCGGTGCAAAAGTCTTGGTCGATGGCCGCGGTGCGACGGTTGATGGAAAAGAAGGCGGAACGTATGTCGGCCCGACCGTGATCGACCATGTAACGCCTGAAATGTCGGTCGCCACCGAAGAGATCTTCGGCCCGGTCATCTCGATAATTCGGACCGGCACGCTTGATGAAGCCTTAAAAATCGAAAACGCGAATCCATACGGCAATGCGGCATCCGTCTTTACGCAAAGCGGCGGTGCGGCACGATATGTGATGGAACATGCGTCCGCCGGAATGATCGGCGTAAACATCGGCGTTCCCGTCCCGCGTGAACCATTCTCATTCGGCGGCTGGAACGATTCGCGTTTCGGTGCGAATGATATCACCGGCAAAAGCTCGATCGAATTTTGGACGAAATTGAAAAAGACGACGACAAAATGGAACCCGGAAGCGGGTGTAAATTGGATGTCATAGAAGAGGGTTTTGCCGCGGATCTTCGCTGATGGCGCGGATCATGAGAAATGGAAAATGGACTGATTCACAAAGACCTCACCGATAAGATCATTGGTACATTCTATGAGGTTTACAATGAATTAGGATTCGGATTTCTTGAATCGGTTTACGAAGATGCGATGGTTATCGCTTTGGAAGAGAAAGGCCTTGAAGTTGGACAACAGATTGCGGTGCCGGTATGGTTCAGAGGCAGGTCAATTGGTAAATTTGCGGCCGACCTATTGATCGAACATCGAGTGATCGTGGAACTTAAGGCCGTTAGTAAACTCGTTGAGGTCCACGCCGCGCAATTGATGCATTATTTGAGAGCGACAGAGATCGAGGTGGGACTTGTAATGAACTTTGGCCTTCGTCCCGAATTCAAGCGACGAGTTTTCGAGAATACACGTAAGGCGTTGCCGACCGAACCGACCGTGTTGCTTAAAAGCCTATTATCCTAAAAGGTCTTATCCGCGCGATCGTCTTTATCCGCGGCGAAAAATCTTATGTCAAGAATCATAAAATGCGGCCTGATACAGGCACATAACCAGGCGTCGGCGGATGCGCCGATCGACGAGATCAAGAAAGCCAACATCGATCACCAGATGAAGTTTGTCGATGAGGCGGCGAAACAGGGTGTGAAGATACTTTGTTTTCAGGAGATATTTACGACGCAGTATTTTTGCGCTGAGCAGCAGACACGCTGGTACGATGCTGTCGAAAAGATCCCTGATGGGCCGACGGTCAAATTGATGCGGGAGGTTGCGAAGCAGCACGGTATGGTCATCGTCGTGCCGATCTATGAAGAAGAGCAGACGGGCATTTATTACAACACTGCGGCCGTGATCGACGCCGACGGGAAGTATCTTGGCAAGTATCGCAAAACGCATATTCCGCACGTCAATCCCGGCTTTTGGGAGAAATTCTATTTCCGTCCGGGCAATCTCGGCTATCCGTGCTTCGATACAGCATACGCGCGGATCGGTGTTTACATTTGCTACGACCGGCATTTTCCCGAAGGGGCAAGATGCCTTGGCTTGAACGGAGCCGAGATCGTTTTTAATCCATCCGCGACCGTAGCGGGTTTGAGCGAATATCTTTGGAAGCTCGAACAGCCGGCGCATGCGGTCGCAAACGGATATTTTGTCGGGGCAATAAACCGGGTCGGCACCGAGGCTCCGTGGAACATCGGTGAGTTTTACGGCCAAAGTTATTTCTGCGACCCGCGCGGTCAGATACTTGCCGAAGGCAGCCGCGACCAGGACGAACTCGTCGTCGCCGATCTCGACATGGACAAGATCCGCGAGGTCCGCAACACATGGCAATTCTTCCGCGACCGCCGGCCGGACCTTTATGGCCCGATCGTTGCAGATTAAGAAGGTTTTAGCCGCGGATCTGCGCGGATAGAACGGGTCAGAAAATTGACGTGGTCTATCTGCGATAATCCGCGTTGATCAGCGGCAAAGAAGAGCGTGACACATCGGGAAAGATATTCTTCCGGCGCAAAATGGGAATCGATCGTGGGTTACTCGCGGGCGATTCGCGTTGGCGATCGTATCTATGTCACCGGCACAACGGCAACGGACGAGAACAGCGAGATCGTTGGCGTTGGCGATGCCTATCGACAGGCAGTGCAATGCATTCTGAATATAGAACGTGCGTTAAAGAATTTCGATGCGGGCCTCGAGAACATCGTCCGCACGCGAATGTTCGTTACCGACATCTCCCGCTGGGAAGAATTCGGCAGGGCGCATGGTGAATATTTTCATGAGATAATGCCCGCGACCACGATGGTTGAGGTGTCGAGGTTGATCGACCCCGACATGCTGATCGAGATCGAAGCGGACGCAGAACTTTAGGCGGAAACACGACCGGTAGGGAGTGTGCCCTCCGATCGCGGATCTCGGATCTCGGATTTCGGATCGGGTAGATCCATACGCTGGGATCCAATCATTGACGAACTGCATGCCGACGCCGTGGACCTTGGAACCGCGAACTTGAAACAGGCGCACGCGGCACACTCCCTACCGGTCGTGTTTCCGCCTTGAATTTTATGCCCGATAATTTTTGCTCACCATTAAAGATCGAACAGATCGAGGCGAACTTTGCCGAGATCAATCCGGCAATGTCCCAAGCCGAGGCGAAGGTCGAAGCGAACCGATGCCTTTATTGCTACGACGCTCCGTGCATGCACGCCTGCCCGACACATATTGACGTTCCGGGATTTATTAAGAAGATCGCAAGCGGAAATCTGCTTGGTTCGGCCCGCGTTATTTTTGACGCAAATCCGATCGGCGCGACATGTGCTCGTGTTTGCCCGGTCGAAGTTCTGTGCGAAGGCGCGTGTGTCGAGAAAACTCTCCTCAAAAAGCCGATCGAGATCGGGCGGCTGCAGCGATACGCGACCGACTTTGCGCTTTCGAACGAAAAACAGATCTTCGAAAAGGGCGAGCCGAACGGGAAGTCGGTCGGCATTGTCGGTTCGGGGCCGGCCGGACTTTCGTGTGCGGCGTATCTTGCCCGACTGGGTTATGACGTGACCATTTACGAACGCCGCCCGCTTGCCGGCGGCCTCGACACTTACGGCATGGCCGAGTATAAAATGCGGCAGACCGTATCGCTTTCGGAAGTTGAACGTGTCGCCGCAATGGGCGTGAAATTTCTTCTTAATACCGAGATCGTTGCGCACGGCGAAGGTGTCTTGTCAGAACCGTATGCGTCAGCGGGCGGCCAGGACGATCGCGGCACAGGGGCAATTCAATCCGTCTCGTTTGCCGACCTGAACGAATGGCACGACGCGATCTTCCTCGGAGTCGGACTCGGCGAGACCAATAAACTTAACATTCCCGGCGAAGACCTCGAAGGTGTTTACGATGCGCTTGAGCTTATCGAACGGATAAAAACGCGCGACTGGATGAGCGTTCCGCTTGGACGGACCGTTGTTGTAATTGGTGCCGGAAATACCGCCATCGATGCGGTGACGCAGACAAAACGGCTTGGTGCCGAGAAGGTCATTATGGTCTATCGCCGGACCGAAAAGGACGCTTCGGCATACGATTACGAAATGGAACTCGCCAGAAAAGACGGCGTTGAATTCGTCTGGCAGGCTGCTCCCGTTGGAATACTTGAAGGCGAGAACGGCACGCGCCTTTCGCTCCGCTGCGAACGGACCGACGGCTCGCTCGAACTTTTTGACATTCCGTGCGACATGATCATCAAGGCCGTCGGGCAGCAAAAAATGCGTTCGTTCTTTGAGAATGTCGCAGGCGTGTCGATCGATGAAAAAGGCCGTGTTGCCGTAAACGAAATAATGCAAACCTCTGGCCCGAAGATATTTGCCGGCGGCGATTGCATGAATGGCGGGGCCGAAGCGGTCGATGCCGCGCAGTCCGGCAAGCATGCGGCCCAAGGAATTCATCAGCTGCTCACTGGCGAAACGGTCAAGTTTGCGGGAGCCTAAGTTGAGTTTTGCCGCAGATCTTCGCGGACGGCGCGGATAAGAAGGATCTTGACTGAAGCTTAAAAAGGCAGTTACGATCAGGCACACTCCCTACCGGTCGTGTTTCCGCCTGTGGTTCCGCATCATCTGCGTTTATCTGCGGCCATACCTCGTGATTGTGAATCGAAAACTAAAGAAGTCCCTTAAATATCTTTTAGTCGGAGTTGTCTTCCTAGCCTTTTTCTATTTCTTCCCGGCTCCCATGATAGTGCTGATCCTCTGCGGCGTTTGGGATGTAACCCGCAATCGCGATCTTAACGCCGGAGTTATCCGACAATATTTCATGCGGAACGGCATCGGAACGTGGCTGGCTTCGCCGATCAATATTTTGATGGATATTCTTTCGCTGCCGTACATCAACAAAGGCGTTTATCAACTTTGCGATCTGCCGCGTGATTATCAGGAAGAGATAGGCTCTTTATTGAAAAAGGCCGACGAACTTGGCGTCGCAGGTCTGGTGGACAAAAAGACCGAGGGCATGAAGCGGGCGATGTATTTTTTCAAATGGTACGGCAAGAATGTTGACGCTGCGCTCGACATTCCCGAATTCCATAATAAGTACAAATTTGTGCGCACCATCGGCGTCTCCGTTTTCCGCGAACGTGAGAGCACGTCGCGCCATTTTGGCCCGTTTCGGCCGTCGCTGCGTGTGTTATATTGTCTGAACGAAAACGTCGGCGAACAAGCGTATATCAAGGTCGGCCCGGTCGAAAATCATTGGCGTGAGAACAAGCTTTTCATCTTTGACGATACGCTGCTCCACCAGTCATTCAACGAAACCGACGACCCTCGGCTCGTCTTGTTTGTCGATATCATCCGGCCGTCATATCTGCCGTTTGTATTCGACTTTGCCGTCAGCGTTATCCGGGTCGTTTTCAAGGGCATAAATGGTGTGTTCTATAAAAACTGGAAACTGGTGAACAATTGAAAATATCTTGATATATCCATATATATCGGTATAATCATTTATGGAGTTTGAATGGGATCCTGATAAGGCGATCGTAAACCTTGAAAAGCACGGCATTAGTTTCGACGAGGCTTCGCTCGCATTTTTCGATCCGAACGCGATCGAGTTATTTGACGATTTGAATTCCGAGGACGAAATCCGGTTTCAATTAATTGGGATCTCACGCGTCCGACTTTTGTTTGTCGGATATACGTTACGTGACGATCGAGTTCGGATAGTCACCGCAAGGAAAGCAAATGCGAAACAGAAGAAGTACTACAACGAACAAAACCGATAAACTGCCTGACTACATAGTATCTGACGAAGACCACAAGGCAGATTTAGCGAGCGGCCTGACGGAAGACGAGGTGATGAAACCCGGCACCTACAAGGCACGCCGTTCACCATGGGCCGAGCGGCTAAAGAATTCCAAGAAGGTGAAGGTATCGATATACCTCGATAGCGAGGTCGTCGAATACTTTCGCGGACGAGCTGAACAACCCAACGCCGCGCCGTATCAAACGCAGATCAATAACGAACTTCGAAAGGTGATGGGGAATCGCTCTGCGGATGCTCCAACGGTTGAGCGTGATGTTCTGAATGATAAGAAATTTTTGAAGGCGTTGAAGAAAAAGCTTGAAACGGTCTGATGAACAATTCGGAAAAGGACAACCTACTAAGCGAATTCCTTGTTGAGTGGTCAGTTGACCATTTACTGGAAATGCCCATTGAGCAATATATTGTTGGCGGGGGCGATCATACCTTTTGCTATTGGGTTGAGACGAAAACCAAGGACCTTGGAAACATCAAGGGTCAAAATTCCTTTATATTTGGCATTTACAAACGAAAAGAAAAATCAAAGCAGTATCAAGGCAGATATAAAAGCGACGGTGAGTTTGCATGGCTGGCTGACTTTGGTGAGAGTAAAGGAGCGGCTTTTAGGAATGTAAAGACAGAATTACTTAAGGTCATAGACCACTCTGAAAACGGTAGGTTTTCATTAATTGAAGAAAGCAATCTGCATCCTTTCTTTAAGTGGAAAGTCGCGTACCTGTATTCAGGTCAGAGGCTGATTCCCATTTACGAGAAAGCGGTTCTGAACAGAATTGCCGGACACTTCGGATTGAAAGTTACCAAAACCACTAAGATTTCCGAGATACAGGAGATCATGATGTGGAATAAGCCGGCAGGCATGGATTCGTGGGCGTACACTCGTTACCTTTGGGAGCGGTTTAGTCCGAGCGATACGGTAACCGAGATTGAAAACATACCGATACACACAACCGGAATTGCAAGGGGCAGGAGAGCCTCAGAAATTCACAATCTGCAAACTCAGGTTCGGACGACCACTGCTCGGACTTCCATCATTGATCCGAAACATCAGCGACTCCAGCTTGCTCTTAGGGAGAAATTGCGTGATGAGTTCGGGGAAGATAGCAATATTCTGTTTGAGCAGGACTATGTCGATGTTAAGTTGATTCGGCCGGACCAAGTATGCCTTTATGAAGTAAAGACGCATCCGTATGCTAGTGATTGCATTCGAGCCGCTTTAGGACAACTTTTAACCTATACGTTCAGTGACAGCGACGAGAGGAAGAAGAAGTTGGTTGTAGTCGGTCAGCATCCGCCCAATCCGGATGATTTGCGATTTATCGGGTTCATTAAGGGGATTCTTAGCATCGAATTCGAGTATATGAACGTGGATCTCTAATTGCTGAAAGTTTGAAGATTATGGCCGACCTAAACGTAAACTTCGCAGGAATCAAATCCCCCAATCCTTTTTGGCTTGCATCCGCGCCGCCTACTAATATGGGGTCGATGGTGGAGCGGGCTTTTGATGCGGGTTGGGGCGGGGCGGTTTGGAAGACGCTGGGCGAGCCGATCGTGAATGTTTCATCGCGGCTGGCGGGGTTGGACCAGGGCGCTTTGCGGCTGATCGGGTTGAATAATATCGAGCTGATAACGGACCGGCCGCTTGATGTGAATCTCAAAGAGATCGCCGCGTGTAAGAAAAAATATCCGAACAATGCGGTCATCATTTCGTTGATGGTCGAGTCGAAAAGGGAAGCGTGGCATGAGATCGTAAAGCGTTCTCAGGACACGGGGGCCGACGGCTTTGAATTAAATTTCGGCTGTCCGCACGGCATGAGCGAACGCGGCATGGGCGCGGCGATGGGCCAGGTGCCGGAATATACCTGCATGGTCACGGAGTGGGTGAAGGAGGTTTCCGAACTGCCGGTGATCGTAAAGCTCACGCCAAATGTTACGCATATTGTCCCGCCCGGCAAGGCTGCACAGAAAGGCGGTGCTGATGCGGTTTCGCTGATAAACACGATCAATTCGGTGATGGGCGTCGATGTCGATACGCTTGTTCCGTATCCGAACGTAAACGGCATGGCGGCCCACGGCGGTTACTGCGGAACGGCGGTCAAGCCGATCGCGTTGAATATGGTCAGCGAGCTTGCACGTGATGCGGAATTTAACATTCCGATCAGCGGCATCGGCGGTATAAATACTTGGCGCGATGCGGTCGAATTTATGCTGCTCGGCGCCGGGAATGTGCAGGTCTGCACGGCGGTGATGCATTACGGCTACCGCATCGTCGAAGACATGATCGACGGGCTGAATAATTATCTTGACGAGAAAGGTTTCGCCAGCGTCAACGACATCATCGGCAAATCGGTCAGCCGCGTGACTGATTGGGGCAACCTCGACCTTAATTACGACGTAAAGGCCCGCGTCTACGAAGAACACTGCATCCGCTGCAACCTCTGCTACGTCGCCTGCGAAGACGGAGCACATCAGTCGTTTGAATTCGTGACGCGTGACGACGGCATCCGCTATCCGCGCGTTATCGAACAAGAATGCGTCGGGTGTAATTTGTGTTATCTGGTCTGCCCTTCGCCCGGTGCGATCACAATGGAACGCCGTGACGACGGATCGAATCCGCAATCGTGGAAAGAAAGAACGGCGGCATAAGGCAGAAACACGACCGGTAGGGAGTGTGCCGGTTTGAAATGAAGCGAGCCAAGGGCAACAAACCATCGGCCGCGGACTATGTAGTGTTTGACTGAGATTTGTACATGACCGAGAGGCACACTCCCTACCGGTCGTGTTTCTGCCTTAGCAACTCGTCTACTTTGACCGGCTCATATCCTTTCTGTTTCAACCACCCGATCAATTCATCGACGCGGTCAACAAATTTATCCGTACGCTTTGGGCCGGAGCCGATGTGAGTCAATAGGATGAATCCGTTGAGGCCGTTTGGATCTTTGGATTCGTATTCTTTGATCTTTGACAAAATTGCGTCGCTGGAGATGTAGTTTTTGTCGTCGTCGGTCGTGTAGTCGGCGTTTGAGCGAGTGCCGGGGGTGAAGTTTATTATCTGGTAGCCGAGTGCGGAACTCCAATCGGCGATCTCGCGGTTGTACCATTCGTATGGCGGCAGGAAGAAGGGAACTTGTTTGCGGTCGATGCCGAATGGGCGCATGGCGGCGAAGTTGTCGTTTAGATCTTGTTCGAATTGTTTGCGGGTGACGAGTGTTTTGTTTCGGTCGGCCCAGTCGGCGTATAGGAGATGCTCGTCGGAGTGCGGGCCGAGATAGTGGCCGTCTTTTTTTAGGCGTTCGATGATTTGGCGGTTGGCTCGTGTGCGGTAGAAGCGGCCGGTTAGGAAGAACGAGGCTTTGATGTTGTGTTTTTTGAGCGCGTCGGCGATGATGGTTCCGCCTTCGGCAAATTCGTCGCCCGTGAAGACGAGTGCCATGCGTTTTGAGGTTTGGTCGCCGCGTGTGATGCCGCCTTCGGTGTAGGTGAAACGGGTGTCGGGTTGGCTGATCGAGCCCTTACTCACGTGCGGGCTACTGACACGCGAGATGCCGGCATGACTGAACATTGCCATGACGAGTATTGCGTCGGCGGTGCCGTCCATTGTGGGTTCGTTGGTCGAGTAGTCGCCTACGTCGTCATGATAGACGACATCGCGCGGTTGAAATGCGGCGAACTCGTCAGGTTTTGTAAGGGTCAATCCGATCAAGCCATTATAGGTCGAAGCCGCGATCGGGCCGTCAACCAGTCCGCCGCGGACCTGTTTTTTCAATAGCTGCACCGTCGGCAAATGCGTATCTTCGGGGAACTCACCGCCCGCCGGAATACCTTCGAACATCGACGTTCCCCACGGGTTCTTGCCCAGCAGCCAGTCGCGGTGATCGAGCATCGACCGATGATATTTTTTGTCGCCGGTCATCAATTCGTAAAGATGCACCTGTGTGATAAAAGCGATAACCAAATTGTTCGAACACCAAAGAAATGGTACGCCGACGCCGTATGGATTCGTCTTTGCCCGAGCGACGATGCGCTCGATACCGCTGCGATAATATCCCGCAATCTCGCGTTTGGTTTTGGCATCGGCGAACGGATATAACGCAAAGTGCCCGACGTTCGTGAACGGATACATTTGATAATGCCGCGACATCTCAACGCCCATGGATGAATCTTCGAACTCCATCCACGACGTTGTTCCGGCAAGTTTTGCATAGCGTTTTGCGTCGGCGAGATATGCAGGCTTACGCGTCGCTTTGTATAATTCGGCGGCGGCATATTCCATATCGTCCGCCCACGTATCTTCGTTGTATCGGTACGGAGCGCCGAACGAGTTGCCCTGCTGAAAGCCTTCCTGCCGCTTACCCATTGTGTAAAGGTCTTCGGCGGCTTTGAGACATTTCAACGCAAACGCCGTGTCTTTCAGATCAATTTTCCAGATGCGATAAGCCATCGCCATTGCCGCCGCCGAACGGCCCGCGATGTTTGCGACGCCGGTCGAGCGGCTTTTGAATTGCGAAAGGCCCTGCGGTTTGCCGTCGGCGAAATAGACCGGCCGATAGCTGTTTGCACCCCAGCCGTAATCGGCGTTGTCGTTTTCGGGCAGCTTAAATCCGCGATGGTCGCGGTCGTCCGCCACCTGATGGAAAAGCTGGCCAGCATTTGGGTGAAGTTTGTGGATCCAGTCGAGTCCCCATTTCGCCTCGTCCAAAATATCGGGAATGCCATTCGGCCGATCTTCGCGGCCAAGATCATCAACATCGTCGCCAAATTTCGCTTTCTGCAATTCATAAGCAAGCATCATCCGCGCCGTCGCGTTGCTTGCCGTTATAAGATATTTCAACTGGTCGCCAGCGTCGTGCCAGCCGCCGCTTGCATCGACAAACGTCTCATCCGGAAACGGAGCATAGAACGAACGTCCGTCACGCATATGGCAAACCGCGTCGAGAAACGGATTGTACCCGCACCGCTGCTGGCGCATGAAAAACAATAGGTTTTCGTGATAGGCGGGATATTGGCCGATGGAGAAATCAGAAGATGTAATTCCGGATTCTTCGAGCCGAATACGATAACGGCCCGGAGTTTTTAGTGACGAAAAATCGAGCTCGTAATAATGATCGAACTCGCCTCCCCACGGCGATGAGGTGATCGGACGGATCGGCATCCGATGCGGCATCGGTTTGCCGGTATCGCGATCCTCGACCACAAAAAAACCGGATAACGGCACCTTAGAAATGACAACCGCCCGTTTACTGTCCTCCGCCTGGTATCCCGCCTGATTGACCCGGATATAGGAAGTTTGGCTGGACGCGGCAAGTGCGAATGCGAGAATGGTAAGGACAAGAAGTATCGTTTTCATTGTGGATGCAATTTATGGATTCCGTCGTCAACGGCGACAAACATATAAAGCCTAGGGTGCAGTGAGCGTAGCGAGCGAAACCCTAGGACAGCCGTACAATCAGTTTCCGTCGCTGAAGGCGACGCACAAAAGCCTGCCGACAGTTGCTCGCCTTCAGCGAGCGGGAATCATTGCTTACCTCGACCTGGGGTTTCGCCGAAGCGGCTCTACCCCAGGCTTTATAGGTTGGTCGCCGTTGGCGACAACGTGCCGTGCTAAGTCCGAATTCGGCGACGCATGACCTTCTATTCTAAATCCGGATTGACCTCAAAAACGTTTGAGCTTCTTGTATGGTTTCGGTTCGAATTCCGCGGCTCACGATCGCCCGACCTAGATCCGTTGCGAATCGATTGCTCTCACGGCGATCTCGCCTAGTTTTCCGACGAACCTATCAAAATTCGCAAAGCGCGCATCTTTGGTAGAGCCGTTAACAAATCTTGCATAGATCTGCTGTGCGATAACGGCGATCTTGAATGTGCCGAAGACGTAATAAAATAGAATGTTCGAGACATCGCGGCCGGATGCTTCGGCGTACATATCTGCCAGCTGCTGCCGGGAAACATTCTTCATCAGCACGTAGGGATTGAACGGCATTCGCATCAATTCTTCGCCGGCGTCGGCCGACATCCAATAGCCGAGCGTTGTGCCGAGGTCCATCAGCGGATCGCCGATGGTGACCATTTCCCAATCGAGTACGGCGGTTATCTGCGTAAGATCGTCAGGGTCGAGCATTACGTTGTCGAACTTGTAATCGTTATGGACGATCGAAGCGCCGGATTCCTTTGGGATATCTTTATTTAACCATTCGATGGCGGCCTCTAGTTCCGGATGTTCGTTCGTCTTCGCGGCAAAGTAGCGCTTCGTCCAACCTTCGACCTGCCGCCGCGGATAGCCTTCGGGATGGCCAAGATCGCCAAGTCCTGCGGCTTTGTAGTCGAGTGCGTGCAGGTCGGAAAGGTTGCGAATGAATCTGTCGGAGGCCCGTAGGCGAAAGGTCTGTGAATTCTCAAGCTTGCTTACTATTTCGGCCGAGCCCTTACTTACGTGCGGGCTACTGACACGATACGTGCTAATGATACTGCCGCGAATTATTAGTCCGCGGCGGCGTTCCATCAGGTAGAATTCTGATCCAATAATGCTTTCGTCAGCGCAAAATATGATCGGTCTCGGAGCCGGTGGGTAAACGGCCGACAACTTTGACAATACATCGAATTCCCGCCGCATGTCGTGGGCAGTCTTTACCGTATTGCCGAACGGAGGGCGGCGGAGGACAAATTCGCGCGAGCCTGCCTTCACCAGATACGTTAGGTTTGAGCTTCCGGCCGGAAACTGACTTAGCTCTACAGGGGCCTCACTTTCAGCGTGAGGCCGCAGAAATGCCGTCAGAGATGTTAGGTCGAGTTCCTCTCCACTTCGGACAGCGGCGGTTTCCTGGTCGGTGGATGCGGGTTCTGGAGGCACGAGCAACTTTACCGCAGGACGACGGTAAATAACAGAGCAGAGCGGCGGCAATCGCTGGCATTTGGAACAAAAGTAAGTTGATCTTCCGCCCTGGCGGATACGGCGAATTGGTGCCCCGCAGGCCGTACACGGAAGTCCTTCCCGCTCGTAAACAAGCCAATCGGCGCGAACGCCGTCGCCGTACACGCCTTCGCCGATAATGACCGGATCTGGGACTTTCGTTTCCGCAACGCTTATCGCTTCGGCAAGAACACCGCGAATACTCTCCAGAAGCGGTTCGATGTGCCGCTGGGCGACATTCTTTGCCCGCCGGCGCGGACTTAGGCGCGCAAGGAACATTGCTTCGGACGCGTAGATGTTCCCGAGGCCGCAAACCTTTGTCTGATCGAGTAAAAATTCCTTCAGCGTGCAGCCCGAACGGCCGAGAGTACGGAGCAGGTAACCGAGGCAGAATTCCGGTGAAAACGGCTCTGGGGCAAGCTTTGCGATGGCAGTGTCGCCGGAGAGGCCGGCGGATTCGATGACCTTCATCAGCCCAAAATGTCTTTGGTCCTGAAAGATGAGCCGGGAATCATTATCCAAATGAAAGACCGCGTGGGTAAATTTTGGATGCTCCGATTCCGGCGGCAGCAGCATAAATCTGCCGCTCATTCGAAGATGCGTCAGCAATGTGCGGCCATTGTCCAGATCGAAGAGGATGTTCTTACCGCGTCGGCCGACCGAATCGATCCGGCCGCCGCCGAGGGTTTCGGCAAATCTTCCCGGGGCCGCAAAGGGGGCAAGGCGGGGCCGCAGCAGCTCCGCCGAGACAATGCGCCGGCCGCTGACAGCCTGATGCAGCGCACGTGCAACTATCTCGACCTCGGGCATTTCCGGCATATCAAACGTGCGAGTAATCCGGGATAGACGCCTTGTCACCAAGTACGGTCCCGCCCGTCACCGTCGCATTGCGGCCAATGAAACAGCTTCTCCCAATGACCGCATTCTTTATTTCAGCGGCTGCCGAGACGCGGACGTGGCCCCAAATGACGGAATCTTCGATGACGGCCTTTTCATCAACGTGTACACCCGGGCCGAGGGTCGAACGGACGATGCGGGCCCCTGGCTTGATAACGCATCCGGCGCCGATCACCGAAAGCTTATCAACGGATGCGGCGGTCGCCCGGTCGAATGGAGCGGTCCGGTCGATCGAAGATCCGCTGATCCTACCGGAAAGAAAGTCATGATGGGCCTGGAGGTAGCTTGCCGGATTGCCCAGGTCACGCCAATAGGTCTCATCCATTGAAAAGCCGAGAAACGGCAGTTTCTTCTCCAATATCGCGGGAAAAACATCGTACTCGAATGAACGCGTTTCACCCGCCGGGATGAGATCGAGAATTGACGGCTCAAGGACATAAATGCCTGCATTGATAGTATTTACATTTATCTTCCTCGCGTCCTCAGACCGCGGTTTTTCGAGAAATCGCACGATGCGGGATTGGCCGTCGGTCTCAACCAGCCCGTATGCTGACGGGTCCTCGACCTGCTTTAGGGCCAAAGTGGCCGCTGCCGTATTTTTTCGGTGAAATCCGATCAGCTTGGCAATGTCCAGATCGGTGAGAATATCGCCGTTCAGTACTATGGTCGTTTCGGTCAGATGGTCGGCCGCGAACCGGTAGGCTCCGCCCGTCCCCATCGGGCTTGGCTCGGTAACGTAGGTGAGCCGGACGCCGTAGTCCGAACCGTCGCCCAAAAGATCTTCTATCTTATCGGGCTGATAGCTAAGTGATAGGACCACGTCGGTTACGCCCGCCTTTGCCAGTATCTCGATCTGATAGAGCAAGAATGGCCGATTCATTACCGGGACGACGGGTTTTGGCGTGTAAACGGTCAGCGGCCGAAGCCTTGTGCCTTTACCGCCAGCTAGGATAAGTGCCTGCATATGGGATATCTAAAGAGCCGAACGTACAGACTAAAAAATAGGGAGCCAAAAAGCAATAGCATCATTCGCGAGAGTGTTGTACAATTGCTAACAAACGCTAAACGCGTTGACAATCATGAGTTTGCCATGTTACCGTTTACGTGCAGATCACTGGTTTCTCTCTTCTGCATACCTCATCTTTATTTTACCGTAAAAATACGGCTCGTTATTTTCCAGCCAACACCCGAGCAGGCAGTAACATAACATGATTTTCGACAAGACAAAGGCAATGCGGAATGCCGAAAAATACCTTTCCCAGGGTAAAATTCGAGCCGCCATCACCGAATACGAACAGGTCGTCAAATTTGACGCAAAAGACTTTGGAACGATCAATATGCTGGGCGACCTGTACTCGAAAGATGAGGACGTCCGGAAAGCCGTAAAATGCTATGCCGCGGTAGCCGAGCACTACGGCAAGCAGGGGTTTGCGCAGAAAGCGATCGCGGTCTATAACAAGATCTCGCGGCTTGAGCCGAATAGTGTAGAGGTTTGGAAAAAGCTGGCCGAACTGTACAAGCAGAAAGGGTCGGTCGGCGAGGCGCGTGCAAAGTATCAGCGCGTGGCCGAGTATTACGAAAGAGCCGGCGAGAAGATCGAAGCACTCGCGATCTGGAAAGAGATCGCCCTGCTCGATCCGACGGATACGGTCTCATACCTAAGCCTGGCGGACTCGTACTTGGCCGAAAAACAGCTTGACGACGCACTCGAGGCATATACCGAATGCGGGGCCCGGCTCGCGAAAAAAGGAGAACATGAGGAAGCGATAAAGTCGTACGAAAAGGCGCTTTCGATAAAACGGGACGCACCGGCGGTCTTGAGCGGACTTGTCAACTCAATGTCCGTGCTTGGACGCGTAAAGGAATCGGCCGAAAAGCTGTCGGATATTCTTACCGAATTTCCGCATAGCCGCGAGATCCGAATGCTGTTGATCGATTGTCTTATCGAGACAGATGAGATCGCTGAAGCCGAGAAAGCCGTGATACGTCTTGTCGAGATGGAGCCGGCAAATTATCCAAAGTTCCTTGAACTTGCGCATATCTATCTTGAAAAGGACGATGTTGTTTCGACAACGCGAATCCTGTCAATGTCGGCGGAGCATATGCTTGTGGGCGGCCAGGCTGAGCAGTTCAGCACGCTGGTCGGTTCGGTACTTCAGAAAGAACCTGAGCAGCTTGACGCACTAAGGCTGCAGGCGCGTTATTGTTCCTGGCAGCGGGATGAAGAAGCACTGTGTGCCTCGCTGGCAAAATTGACAAAGGTTGCGCGCGATGCCGGTTCGGTCGAAGACGAACGGTTTGCCTTGCTGCAGCTTACAATGCTTGTTCCGCATGACACGGGCTATGCCGACCGCCTTCGCGAGATCAATGCCGAGCACGGGTTCGAAGGGGCTGAAACGGAAGAGAACCTGTTCGATAAGCGCTTTTTGAACGGCGGAGCGGGGAATTCGAACGGCGTGGTTGTCGCGGTGGTCGAGGACGGCCCGGCCGAGGGAGCGTCGGCCTCCGGGTTCGAGTTTATGGGGCATGTCTCGGACGCGGATGCGGAAGGCCATATGTCGTACGCGACGACAAGCGACCTTGCACGATTTCAAAAGGAGATCGACAGCGTTCGCTTTTACATTGAGAACGGCTATCTCGAACTTGCGGAAAAAGCCGCCCATGAACTTCGCGGTGAATTCGGCGAACGGGCCGAGATCGCAGAACTTTTGGACGAGATGCGTTCGCTCAGCGCGCTTGTTTCGTCCGACGGTCCGAATGGCGGTGTTCCGAGCGAGCAAGCGGCGTTCGATCCGCACGATCTTGCCAGCGAATTCGGATTTGAAGAATCCGATGGCGGCCCGGACTACGAAACGCACTTCAATACGGGCATAGCATATCAGGAAATGGGCTTGGTCGAAGAAGCGATCAAGGAATTTCAGGCAGCCGCCGCATTGGTGCGGACGAACGACGGAACACGCCGGTTCTTTTCGTGCGCAAATCTTCTCGGCCATTGTTTTATGCAGCAGGGAATGCCGCAGCTTGCAAAGAAATGGTATGAGCGAAGCCTTGAGACGTCCGACCTGACGAAAGAAGAAAAGCAAGGCGTTTGGTATGAACTGGCGGCCGCACATGAGGCGGATGGCGATCTTGAGCACGCCGGCCGGTATTACGAACAGGTTTATGCCGAAAATGTGAATTTTCGCGATGTGAGCGAGCGAATTCGAAGCTTTGCGGTCAATCACTGATCTGATCTGATCCAGGATGAGGCCAACGCGGGACCAGGAAGGGACGCGCCGGGCCTGACAGCTTTGCGCCTTTTGCCGCTTGCGCGGGCTTTCGCAGTTCATTGCAAGCGGATATAATCGCGCATATATGGTCGAAAGGCTGACCGTCCTATTTTTTATCATTTTGTGCCTGCTGCTTGGTTTTTATTTGATCCTCTCGCCGTGGGACACGTTATTCGGGAACTGGAGCGATAACTATCTGCTCGCGCTGGTGTCTGACGGAGCGGGTCTGCCCGTTCTACAGCGGACCGTAACCTCGAACTGGTTTCGCGGCGCGGTCACGGGCCTCGGTGTGCTGAACATTGTCATAGCTTTTTGGGAGATAGCGCATTTTGAGAAAAGTGCTGCACTTCTTCGCGAACATGACCACAAGAGGGCCGGGAAGTGACGCCCATCGTCTATTGCATTTCAGAAGGCATAGCTGACGACGATAATTTTGCACGCATCAATCCTGCGATCGCTCGGTTGATCGGGGCGGCATCGAGCTGCGGCATAACGCATTTTCAGGTGCGGGAAAAGAAATTATCCGCCGCAAATCTATTCGACCTGGCGGTTCATGCTGTCGCGGCGGCGCGGGCGGGCGGCGTTAAGCTTCTTATCAACGGAAGGGTCGATATTGCGCTCGCCGCGGGGGCCGACGGAGTTCATCTCCCCGCTGACGGGCTGCCTGTGGCGGAAACGCGCCGCGTTGTGCCGGACGGGTTCCTGATCGGCGCTTCCACGCATACGCTGGATGATGCCGCCGCAGCCAGAAGCTCGGGAGCCGATCTCGCCGTCTTTGGGCCTGTATTTGCAAGTCCGGGCAAGGGTGAGGGCGTCGGCCTTTCGGCTCTCGGGGTTGTTTGTGCCAAACTCGCGCCGTTTCCGGTGGTTGCTCTCGGCGGTATTGATGAGAGTCGTGTTAAAGAAGTATTAGGGGCCGGAGCGGCAGGTTATGCGGCGATCCGTTACTTGAACGGCTGCATTCGTGCCGTTCGTTAACAGCCCATTTTGATCAGCTAATGTCAGATCAGAAAGTATGTTTGACCATTGCCGGCCTGGATCCGTCGGGCGGGGCGGGAGTGATCGCTGATATCAAAACCTTTTCGGCGTTCGGATGTTTTGCGGCCGCCGCTGTGTCATCGGTCACTTTCCAGAATACGACTGGCGTATTTGGCTCGGTGAATCAGGACGCGGCTTCGATACGCGGACAGGTTACAGCCGTGATGGACGATCTGCCGGCGGCGGCCGTCAAGACGGGAATGCTGCCGACGCGTGAGGTGATAGAAGAAACGGCGGAATTGATGAAGCGCTATTCGGTCAGCCGCCTGGTCGTTGATCCTGTGGTCCGGTCAACGTCCGGTTACGATCTGATAGATCAGCACGCACTTCAGGCGCTGATCGAGAAACTGTTTCCGCTAAGCCTGGTCGTCACGCCAAATCTTCCCGAGGCTGAACGCATTACGGGAAGCCGCATTCGGTCGCAAACCGAACTGGAAAATGCAGCCAAGGCCATTCTTTCAATGGGGCCGGCGAATGTTTTGATGAAAGGCGGACACGGAATTGAGCGCGGCGGAAAGGCACGCGATCTCCTGTTCAGTGCGGATGGCTCCGTAGATGTGTTCGAGGCCGATATGATCGACACGACTGCGACGCACGGCACGGGCTGCACACTTGCGGCGGCGATCACCGCAAATCTCGCACTCGGCCGCGACTTGGCCCAGTCCGTCTCGATAGCAAAGGAATTTGTGACCGAAGCTATCCGCACATCAAAAGGCCATGGCCGCGGCCATTCTCCGATAAATATTCCATCCTCAGCCAAATAGATTCGTGCAGTTCGTGGTGGTGAAGCGGGGCCCGGACCACGAAACGCACGAAAAGAAGACGAAAACCACAAAACAAGATTCCTTTTGCAAACGGTGTTTAACTTTAACAGATCCGAAACGGCGGGAAGGCAGACATTGCGTTTTGGACAACGTTGCGGAAACTTGGCAGAATAGGTTTTTGACAGGTCCCGCAACTGCGTTTGCTGTCAGCCGATCATCTGGCTTATTTCCGTCCTGATGGAGTTAATGCATAATCCCAAAG
>JADLDC010000195.1 GCA_020846885.1 Acidobacteriota bacterium
CGGTTATTCTTGTCGCCGCGAGTAAGCATGCCGTCGGCGATCAGGTCCAAAACATCGGGCAGCAAAGGAACGGCTTCCGAATCTAGCTCAAGCGTTACACGGCTCGCTTTCGCCATCTCAAATGCATGCCCGAGCAGGCCAAAGCCCGTAATATCCGTGCAGGCGTGTGCACCGGCGGCCCGCATAGCTTTAGATGCCGCAGCGGACGAAGACGTCATTGCCTCGATCGCGGCATGGACCGTCGCTTCGCGCGCAACACCTTTTTTGACAGCCGTATTGATCGCACCGGTCCCGATCGGCTTTGTCAGGATAAGAATATCACCTGCCTGGGCACCGCTGTTGCGGATAACCGCGTTCGGGTCGATAACGCCGGTTACAGCGTAGCCAAACTTCATCTCCGCATCGTCAACCGAGTGCCCGCCGATAACGACAACACCGTCTTCGTTCATCGCTTTCTGGCCGCCGAGCAAGATCTTGCCGAGCACCTCCCAATCGCCTTTTTGCGGGTAACATACTATGGATAAAGCACTTATCGGCGTGCCGCCCATTGCGTAAACGTCGTTTAGCGAATTTACCGCCGCGACCTGGCCGTATATCTCCGGGTCATCGGCTACCGGCGTGAAGAAATCGACCGTTTGGACCAGCGCGGTTGTGTCATTAAGGCGAAAAACACCAGCATCGTCGGCCGTTTCAAATCCGACGATCACATTTTCGGACGTCTGTGCTGGCAATTTGCTCAAAACTTGAGCAAGGTCTCCCGGAGCGAGTTTTGCCACTCAACCGGCACACGAGACCATTTCGGTCAAACGCATCAATTTCCTCCCATTTAGGCCTTAGCCTTGTATTATTGCCTGATATATTCGGTCAAGATCGTCCATAGTGTAGTACTCGATCTCGATCTTGCCGCCGGTGCCGTTTCGTGACGGAAGAATGTTTACATTCGTGCTGAGCTTTCTTCGCATTTTAGTTTCCGCGGAAATGAGATTTGCATCCCGCTTAGCACTAACTGCTCTTTTATCAGTAGTTTGCGAAGTATTCGGCCGCATCGCCTGTTTCACCGCGCGCTCTGCCTCACGCACGGATAGGCCCATCGAGACGATCGTCTTTGCCAATCGACGCTGGGCCGACGTATCGCCGATCATAAGCAGCGCCCGCCCGTGGCTGGCACTCAGGCGGCCATCTTCGATCATTTCCAGCACTTCGGCCGGCAAATTCAGAAGCCGCAGGGACGTTGCGATAAGCGATCGTTCTTTTCCTACCCGCTCCGCGATCATTTCCTGGGTCAGGCCGATCGCGTCCGTTAGCTTGCGAAAGGCACGCGCTTCCTCAACGGGATTTAGCTCTTCGCGCTGGATATTTTCGATCAGTGCCAGTTCAAGAAGCTTGTCATCGGCAACTTCGCGCACAACGACCGGAACTTTTCTCAAACCGGCTCGCTGGGCGGCCCGCCAGCGCCGTTCGCCAGCGATGATCTGGTATTTTGGCCCGTTTTTTCTTACAACAATTGGCTGCACAATGCCGTTCGACGAGATCGACTGTGCCAGTTGATCAAGCGCGGCCTCGTCGAACCGAGTTCGAGGCTGCTCAGAATTCGCCTCGATCTGTTCCAATCCGAGTTCAACAACGGATTCTTTGGGACCTTCGTCGCCCAACAAAGCACTCAAGCCCCGGCCAAGCGGCTGTCTAGCCATGGTCAATTACCTCCTTCGCCAACTGCTTATATGTTTCGGCCCCGCGCGACCGCGGGTCATAGAGAACGATGGGCTTGCCGAAACTCGGAGCTTCGGCCAGCCGAACGTTTCGCGGGATCACGGTCTGGAATACCTGTGAGCCGTAAAAATCCCGCAGATCTTTGGCTACAGCCGTAGAAAGATTCGTCCGTTCGTCGTACATCGTCAGCAGAAGGCCTTCGATGGTCAGGGCGGGGTTAAGTTCGCGTTTAAGCCGTGTCAGTGTCTCAAAGAGTTCGGTTACACCTTCCAACGCGAAATATTCGCATTGTACCGGCACTATAAGCGAGTCCGCCGCGGTAAGCCCATTTACCGTAAGGATTCCGAGCGATGGAGGGCAATCTATGATGATAAAGTGAAAGTAGTCGCGTATTTGTTCGAGAACCTTCCGCAGATGGGTCGCTCGTTCTTGCGATTCGCTCAACTCGATCTCGATGCCTGCAAGATTCTTATCCGATGGAAGCACCCATAGTGTTGGAATTTCAGTTGATAGAACTAATTCTCTGGGAGATTCACCCGCTATAAGGGCATGATACAGGTTTTTTCGGTCCGCCGAGCGAGTGATACCAGCCCCGGAGGTCGCATTTCCCTGCGGATCAGCGTCAACAAGCAGCACTTTTCTATTCTCAAGCGCAAGCGCGGCGGCCAGGTTGATCGCCGTCGTCGTCTTTCCGACGCCGCCCTTTTGGTTTGCAATAGCTATTATCCGGCCCATACGATCCCAAAGGATTTAAGGTAACACGTCGGTCCAAATACGGGAAACGTGCCAGGTAGTTGTGGTACGTACCACAACCTCGGAAGTCTCCGTTTGCATAGATTGTGATACGTACCACGATCTATGCGGAACATCAGCAAAACCGCCGTTCTCAGCTAGTTCTGAACAGTATTTTCAGAGGATCTGGCAGTCAAATAAACAAGTACGGATGAAACGGCCGCGGGCGTCAGTCCAGGTATCCTGCGGACCTGAGCAAACGTCTGCGGCCTGGCGCGCTCGAGGCGCTCGATCATCTCGTTTGAGAGGCCGCCGATGGTGTGAAACTCGAACAAGTCCGGCACTTTAAGCGAATCGTGGTGATTCACACGTTCCGTAGCAAGCTTTTGCTTTTCGATATATCCCGTATAAAGCGAGTCGGCCAAGGCCGTTTCAAGCTCCGCTATGCCATTTTCGCCTCTGGTCCCCGACGGCAGCAGTTTGAAGATCAGCTCAGGGGCCACGCCCTGCCGCATAGCAAGCTGCGAAAGTGTTATCGAATCGCCCAGGTCACACCCAAGCACCTGCGAAACACCGGCGTATTCGACCGAAGACCGTTTAAAGCGTGTCTGATCAAGCAAATTCCTCAAATTTGCTATCCGGTCACGGCGAGAACTGAAACGCTCCCAATCATGATCGCCGAGCAGGCCGATCTCCCGCCCCTTCGGCGACAAGCGCCGGTCCGCATTGTCGTGCCGCAGCGTTAGTCTCGCCTCCGCCCTTGATGTAAAAAGTCTATACGGCTCATCTACGCCATGCTGGATCAGGTCATCCGCAAGCACCCCGATATAGGCCTCGTCGCGGCGAAGAGTGAACGGCTTGCGGCCCTGGATGGAAAGCGAGGCGTTCACTCCGGCCAGCAGGCCCTGACATGCCGCTTCCTCGTACCCAGTCGTTCCATTGATCTGTCCGGCCAAGAACAAGCCGTTCATACGCGTAGTTGCCATGGTCGGGCTAAGTTCACGCGGATCGACGAAATCATATTCAATCGCGTATCCGGGCCTGATGATCTGCACTTCCTCGAAACCATCGATCATCCGCAATAGTTCGAGCTGAAGAGATGAAGGAAGCGAGGTCGAGAAGCCGTTCAGATAGACCTCATGCGTGTTATGTCCTTCAGGCTCAAGAAATAGCTGGTGTCGGTCCTTATCAGCAAACTTGACGACCTTATCCTCAATAGACGGGCAATATCGCGGCCCGATGCCCTTGATCTTGCCGGAATAGAGCGGCGACTGGTGAAGATTATCGCGGATCGCCTGATGGACCCTTTCAGTCGTATACCCGATCGAACAGCTTATTTGCGGCTGCTCGATCTTATCCGTAGCGAACGAAAAGGCAACCGGCCTTGGGTCGGGCGGCTGCCGCTCGAACGCATCCCAGTCGATCGTCCGCCCGTCAAGCCGCGGCGGAGTCCCGGTCTTAAGGCGCCCGACCGGAAATCCAAGCTGTTTCAGGTCCTCTGCCAACTCTATTGACGCAGGTTCGCCCGCCCTGCCCGCCGAGAATGTTCGGCGCCCGGTGTGAACAGTGCCGTTTAGAAAGGTTCCTGTGGCGATAACGACCGCCTTCGCCCCAAAACGACGCGTATCCTGCAATTCCACGCCGATAACCCTATTGTTCTCAGCAATTAGCCTAACCACGGCCCCTTGGCGCAAAGTCAGGCCCGGCGTCGCCTCCAAAACCCGCCGCATCTCGGTGCGATAAAGGCTCCGGTCGGCCTGAGCCCGCGGCGATTGAACGGCCGGCCCGCGTGAACGGTTAAGCAGCCTGAACTGGATCCCGGTGCGGTCGATCACCCGGCCCATTATCCCGCCAAGGGCGTCTATCTCTCTGACAACATGGCCTTTAGCGATCCCGCCAATGGCCGGATTGCACGACATCTGGCC
>JADLDC010000196.1 GCA_020846885.1 Acidobacteriota bacterium
GAGGTTTGGGCAAGAATGCCTGGAACTGAAAATATTCCGAGTATCAGTATGGTAAGAACGAGATTAACTGCCTTCGTCATCTTTTTCTCCTTCTGGCGAAGCCTTGGCTCCGGATGTTGTATGGAGTGTCGTTTGAAACTGCCTTTGGCTTGAAGGCCAAGATCAATTCGAGGGTCGTGCATTAGGTCCTGGAGCATACATCCAAATCGCTCGATGCATACAAAAACACTCCGAAGTAGCACAAACGGGCCAGGTTCATCGCAATGGGAACTTACGGCCGCCGTCGAATCCTCTTCGACCGCTACCTTATCTTGTACCGAAAATAGAACGAACACGTTGATTTTTCCAGCTATTCTTCTTTCCGTCAAGTACTTTTTGCGAAATCGGCTGATGGGTCAATGTACGGTAGCGGACAATCTGAAGCTGGCCATGTACCACAGAATACGATGTGTATTGATCTAATTCACCTATCTCCGTTATCCCGGTATGCGGCGCGCCGGTGAACCGTAGATCACACCGCCGGACAAGTGCGGCACGGATGTTGCGGTGTAGAACTGGGCCGGAGTACGAAAATTGGGAGGATCAGCGAATGTCAAAACAGGTTATCACCGTCGATGGCGAGGAAAGGGTTGTTCGTGAAGACACGGCAAAGGCGTATCGGGGTGTTTACTGGGCATTGATCAGCTTGGCCGCGATCATCATTATTGCTGCAATTCTGCTTTTTGGAGGATTCCTAAAATTGGGAGCCGATACACAGATCCGTGATCAGCAGCCAGTTAGCGAAAGCCAGTAAACGCGTTGCGATCCAAATCGAAGGCAAAGATCACGAATACCACATCATTCATCCCGCATCCGGTTAAAAAGCTATCAGTCGGCTTAGCGCTCTTTGCGTCGTCAACTTGCGTGCTCAACTCTCTCCTGGTGCGCGATCTCTACCTTTCCAGAACCTTCCAGATTCCGTCATAATATGAATAATGCTGGTGCTTGGTATCGAAAGCTCATGTGATGAAACGGCCGCCGCGGTGGTTCGCGATGGGCGAGAGCTTCTGTCATCTGAAATATTCTCGCAGATCGATCTGCACCGCCCGTTTGGCGGCGTGGTTCCTGAACTAGCTTCTCGCGAGCATCTCGCCCGCATCGGCCCGATCGTGGACGCCGCACTCGAACAGGCGGCGGTTGATGCTCATGCAGTCGATGCGGTAGCCGTTACGCAAGGGCCGGGGCTGATCGGCTCGCTGATGGTCGGTGTCTCATTTGCCAAGGCGTTTGCGTTTGGGCTGGGGATCCCGTTTATCGGTGTAAACCATATCGAAGGGCACGTTTATTCGGTTGTCTTCGAAAATCCGCCGATCGAGTTTCCTGCCTTGGCATTGATCGTCTCCGGCGGGCATACCAACATTTTTCACATGCCGGCAGAAGGCCTCTACAAGGTCGTTTCGCGGACGCGGGACGATGCGGCCGGCGAGGCATTTGACAAGGTTGCCAAGATGCTGGGACTTGGTTATCCGGGCGGGCCCGCTATTGAAAGAGTCGCTCGAGACGGCGATCCGACGGCCGTGAAGTTCACTCTTCCGAAAATATCTGACGGCCGTCCAGACTTTAGCTTCAGCGGGCTGAAAACCGCGGTGGTGCGTTACATCAAGGAACATTCAATAGTACCGGCCGAGAACGCAGATGAACCGTCACAAGAGATCCGCGATCTTGCGGCAAGCTTTCAGGCGACGGTTGTCAGATCGCTTGTCGGCACAATGCGAAAGATCGCTTTCGAGTCGCGGCCCAAAACGCTGATCGTCGCCGGGGGTGTCGCGTGTAATCTTGCGCTTCGCCACGCGGTGGAAACGGCGGCCCAAGAGTTAGGTGTGCCAGTATATTTTCCATCCCGCCATCTATCGACCGACAACGCGGCGATGATAGCCGCCGCCGGATATGCCCACCTGAAACGAGGGGAGGCCTCTGATCTATCAATGGGCGGCGACATAACGCTCCGTCTTCAGAACATCGATCGCGACGAAGCGGGCCTCGCAAAAGGCCGTGTTCGATATAGGTTATAAACGGTGCTCAGTTTGAATCGTCGTTTGAAAAGCCACGATTGAAATGCAGAAGCCCACGCGTTAGTAAGGGCTTAATATCCGACGCCTGTACTATGCCTTGCTAAGGTGCGGGCTTCCGCAAGATTCTATTCCGACCAAGTCATTTCTCGAACTGATACACTTGCAGATCATAAAATATATTGCCTTTTGGTGATGTCACTAGATACAATTAGCTATTGCCCTTAGCGAAGCCCACCAACGAGGGAGTCCATTGATCGATTTATCGGGAGCCGCCAGATGGGCGGCGTGGACGCCCGAAGCTTAATTCAAACAAGGAACGATCATTCAGGTCACTACCTGACCTACCGGAGGAAAATCGTATGCACCGTAGTTCGGCCGGGCTTATTCTAGGCCTACTATTTGTCTTGATCTCGACGAATGTTTTTGCGGGTGTCGCCACGCTTCCGCCTACCCGGCTTCAAACCCGATTTTCGGGGCTCTCGGCCCCTATATACATGACTAACGCGGGCGACGGTACGAAACGCATCTTTATCGTCGAGCGCGCGGGCATCATCAAGGTCGTTCAGCCGGGTTCCACCACGCCGACCGACTTTTTGAATATTACGTCGTTAACGACGACCGTCGGCGAACGGGGGCTGCTCAGTGTGGCGTTTCATCCAAACTATGAAACGAACAGGCGGTTCTTTGTCTATTTTACGCGTGCCGCCGACGGAGCGATCCAGATCA
>JADLDC010000197.1 GCA_020846885.1 Acidobacteriota bacterium
AGACCGCGGTCGAGGCCGCATTTGAACAGATCCCCGAATCCGGCTTGATAGATACTGCCATTGAGAAATGGATCAGGCTGAAAGGCAAGCCGCAAGACCGCGAGGACTTGAAAAGATTCTACCAGCATCTTATGCGCCGCGGGTTTGATTATGACCTGATCAAATCACGATTATCTGAGTTCAGAACGGTCCCGCGAGACGACTAAGGGTTTCCGATTCATCGTTCTGACCGTACCAGCCTGCCCTGTTCGCCTGGGCCCGCCGGTCTCCGCTGGCTGCCGGCAGCGTCCAGATCAAGCCTGTACACGATCTTTCCGGCCGATCCTTCAAGAGACATTTCGCCTGTCGACGGATCGCTTCTTTCAGTAAGGCCGAGCCCCCGGTTGCGTTCCAAAAAATGTCGCAGCAAGCGTCGGCCATCGTCAGTCGTGATGTTTCCCTCAGGGGACGCCGCGGCAAGTATCGATCTCAGATCATTGTCAACTCCCGGCATCCAAACTATCCAGATCAAACCGGCGGAAGGCACGGCGGCTGCCCTCGCGGCCTTTTCCGGGCCGGTGGACGCATCTGCAGCCACCTGGCCCGATGCGGGGAAGATCAGCCGATAGGACGGGCGGCCGTCGTCACCGTTGAACTCGCTGAAAATATATGCTTCGCCTCCTGCGTCTGCTACGAAGACAAGTCGATCGCCGGTACCACTGTCGGGGCCAGGCGTGTCACGGAATGGCAGCCTTGACGATTCGAACCAGTAACGAAGACGGAAACCCGTTTTCCTGATCGGCGGCCGCGAAGGGGCTGGTTCGATCTGGGCCGCCTCCGTCCTTCCCTTCAAGGCAATTTGTACGATCGGGATCGAAAGCGAGCCCGCGATCAAGAGAATTATCAGCCCCCAGGCGAGGGTCCTTTCGGAAATGCCCGGACGGCCTGCAGAAGTCACCGCCGTTGCGGTGCTTGCAATATATTTCTCGAACAATGGCGCGGGCTCCGACTCTGCGATCTTGGATGATGCGGGCCCGTCCGTCTCATGTGATGATCCGGCGATCTGTTGCGGGCCATCCGCCCGAACGATTATCCCACGCGGAGGACTCAATGCATCACGCAGGCGCCTGCCATAATCCTGAATATGCTGTGGCCGCAACGCCGGTTCAAACTGAAGGCCGGCCAAGATCAGGCCCCATGCCTGAGAAGATAGATCTGTGCGTCGATCACCGGGCGGCTCAGGCAGGCCGCCATGTATTGCGTTAAGCTGGCTTTTGCGCTCGTCTCCCGCAAATGGAAGCACACCGGTAACCAATCTGTATATAAGAACGGCCAGCGAGTAAATATCCGATACCGGCGAACGATGGCCTAACGCGACCAAGAGTTCCGGGGCCGCATAGTGAAGTGATTCGGCCCCGGGACGAAGACGGCATAAGCTCTCGCCGCGGGCATCGACCGGCCATGCCGATCCGAAATTGATGATCTTGAGGGAGTTCTGCTCAAGATCGCCCTCCGGTACAAGGACATTCGCCGGCCGAAGGTCACAGTGCAGAATACCTTTTGCGTGGGCAGCTCCAAGGCCGCTCACTATCTGGCCGACAAGCTGAGCGATCACAGAAAGTTCGAGGCGCCGATCCTCGGCCGCGAATCGGTTAAGGGGCGTGGCGGTGTCATACACGGACGTCAGAGCAAACGGCCGTCCGTTCGCAAACCTGCCGGTCTCATGAAAATCTTCAAGATTCGGATGCGCTAATCGATTTAGTGCCGCCGCGACATCAGTGATCGTCGGGCCTTCTGTATCAAGGCCTTCGGGTGAGGATACGGATATCTTCAGAACGGCCTCGCGGCAATACTCTTTCAGGTCCTTGACCCTCAACGAAGTGAATCCGCCGCCCATTGACGGATCACTAAGGTCCTTCTCGATCAGAAAGCGCCCATAGAGTACCGTGCCGACGGCAAACCCATCGGGCGGGCCATTCAACTCAAGCCGCGGTCCGAACCGATCATCTTCAGGCTGCATGACTGAACAATGCGGGCAATGCTCCTAAGACTTATACCGGAGCGCAATAAAGTATTATGCGAAACTGCGATTTGTGCAATCCCTTTTTTTCGCGAGGAAACGAAAAAGGGCATGGTTTATCAGTAGCCGGCATATCGCTTTGGCTTCGCGCTTATTCTCAGCCCGACTCGGGCGGACGCGGATTTTAGAACTGATCGTTCGTAGTGATAATATTCGATTATGACGGGAAATGAGGTAAGAGAGAAATTTCTGCAATACTTTGAGCGAAATGGCCACAAGATCGTTCATTCGTCGCCGCTGCTTCCGGCGAACGATCCAACGCTGCTGTTTACGAACGCGGGAATGAACCAGTTCAAGGACGTGTTTCTTGGCATCGAAAAGCGCGATTACACGCGCGCGGCTACGTCGCAAAAATGCATTCGCGCCGGCGGCAAACATAACGATCTGGACGAGGTGGGCAAAACCGCAAGGCATCATACGTTTTTCGAGATGCTCGGCAACTTTTCATTCGGTGATTATTTTAAGGAAGATGCGATAAATTACGCTTGGGACCTGCTTGTAAACGAATTCAAGCTTCCGACCGAACGGCTTTGGTTCTCGGTATTTGCGGGCGACGATGAGGTCGGGCCCGACGATGAAGCACGCGGTTTGTGGATCAAGGCCGGTGCAAGCCCCGACCGCGTTCTCGGCTTTGGCCGCAAGGACAACTTCTGGCAAATGGGCGACACCGGGCCGTGCGGGCCATGTTCGGAGATCCATTATTATATGGGCGACGACCCGAGCGACCCGGCGAAAAACTCTCCGCACTGGGTAAACGGCCCCGGCGACACGACGATGGAGATCTGGAATCTTGTTTTTATGCAATATAACCGGACACTCGAAGCTGACGGCAAATTTCTGCTGACTCCGCTGCCCGCGCCGTCGGTCGATACCGGAATGGGCCTCGAGCGAATGACCGCCGTAATGCAGCACGTAAAAACAAATTACGAAACCGACCTCATCAAACCGCTCGTCGATTTCGCAGCCTCTTTGTCAGAACCGCCTGCGGTAGCGGGTGGTTGAACTATTGCACTAAAAATCGGGAACCTCCGCAGATCCCGCACTTCAACCACCCGCTACTGCGGGCGGTTCTGACAAAGATGCACAGGCTTTTACTCATCGAGAACCAACCGCTCACACGTCTTGGCGTGACGGCGGTGGTCGAGGACCAAGAGGACATCGACCTGATCGGCGAAGCCGACAATGCCGCCGACGGTTTTGCGAAATTCGTTGAACTCAAACCCGATGTAACGATCCTCGGCCTTCGGCTTCCCGATTCTTGCTCGCTTGACGATCTGGACAATTATTTTGCCGAAGACCCAAATGCAAAGATCATCGTCTTGGCCGAACACGCGGGCGACGCCGAGATAGCGGCTGCATTAAAGAAAGGCGCGGCCGGGTTTATCTGCAAAGATGTTGAACCGGAAGAATTGGTCAAGGCGATCCGCACCGTTGCGGCCGGGCGAAAATTTATCCCGACGGAGATAGCACAGGTTTTGAGCGAAAATCTCGGCCGCGAAGAATTGACGCCGGCCGAATCGAATGTCTTGAGAATGATAGTCGGCGGAATGTCGAACAAAGAGATCGCGTTTGCGCTCGAAGTTTCGGAAAACACCGTGAAATCGCACGTCCAGAATATCTTTGGCAAGATCGGCGTCTCAGACCGCACATCCGCCGCGACAACGGCGATAAAACGAGGCCTGGTCAGAGTTGACCTTTAGTCAGAACCGCCTGCGTTAGCGGGCGGCCAGTAACATTGTCAGCACACCTGTTATTTGCAGCGGGCATCATCAAAATACACCATGAACGAGATAAAAAACGCACTAACCGATTACGCAGAATCTTTTACATCAGACGAAAGCGATGTTCTCAAAGAACTTCGCGAACATTGCTACGCGCATTATGAAGATTCATCAATGCTCTCCGGCTTTTATCAGGGCCGGCTGCTTTCGATGTTCTCGAAAATGATCCGGCCGAGAGCCGTGCTTGAGATCGGCACATATCTCGGCTATTCCGCGCTCTGTTTTGCCGAAGGGCTTGCAACAGGCGGCAAGGTCATCACACTCGATGTAAACGAAGAAACAAACCGCGTCGCACGCTCGTTTGTCGAACGGACAAGATTCAAAGATTCGATCGAATTTCATCTAGGGCCAGCGGTCGAGATCATCCCTCGGCTGCCCGAAACCTTCGATCTCGTTTTCATCGACGCCGATAAACCAAACTATTCAAATTACTACAACCTCGTCTTCGACAAACTTGCAATAGGCGGCTTCATCATCGCCGACAACGTCCTCTGGAGCGGCCGCGTCCTAGACCAGGAAAAGGATGAAAACACCCAAGCCCTCCACGATTTCAACCAAATGGTATTGGCCGATGACCGCGTCGAGAATATTCTGTTGCCAATCCGCGATGGGTTGATGGTGTCTTGCAAGATCTAAAACCTCAAAAATTCTTCTTGTCTCACTGTATCGCATAGGATACACTTATGCTAGAGGTCAAAGAAACTGAGTATTATGCGAAGTGGTTTAATTCTCTAAAGGACAGACACGCCAAATTGCGAATCGACATTCGAGTCAGGCGTCTTTCGCTGGGAAATCCGGGGGATGTAAAGCCGATTGGTGAAGGAATCTCAGAGCTTCGAATTGATTACGGCCCGGGATACCGGATATATTTCACCAGCCGAAACAATGAACTGATCCTTCTACTTGTCGGCGGCGATAAATCGTCGCAAGTGAAAGACATAGCTAAGGCAAAGGAGATCGCTAAGGAGTTATAGATATGGCCAAAACTAAACTGTTGCCATGGGATCCCGCAGAACATCTGGAGACCGAGCAGGACATGGCAATTTACCTCGAAGCTGCGCTCGAAGATGGCGATCCGTCGCTTGTGGCAGCAGCATTGGGTGACATCGCCCGCGCCCGCGGCATGACCCAACTCGCACGCGAAACCGGCCTCGGACGGGAAAGCTTGTACAAGGCGTTGTCTCCGAATGGCAATCCGGAATTTTCAACAATAATGAAGGTTGTTCAGGCACTCGGGTTGAGGCTGCACGCGTCGTCGATTGAATGACGAGCAGAAAGTCACGTTCAGCTTGCTGCTCGTCCGAATTCCAGGTAAGGCATAGATGGAAAATTTACAGCGTGTCCGTAAGTCGCAACCCTTGCCCTACTTTTTTCTAAACTTCTTGATAGGTTCCCATTTTGTGCTTCCTGGCAGTTTGCAGTCCCAATAGTTCCAACCGTTAACTGGGTTTTTGGTTATCGCAACTGCTGCAGGGGAAGGCGCCTTAAAACTTTCGCCGCCGTATAAAAAAGCTCCGTCAAAAATCTCGGCCCTGTATTCTCGCCCACCATAGTTCATTCTAAGTTCTGTTCCATGCGGCAAAACCGCGCCTTTGCCAACCCAAGGAGCCTTTGGAGCCTCAGCAGTTCCATTGGACGGCACTTGGCCAAGCCCCAACAAATCTCTAATCACATCATTTTCCGTCGTCTCTGGTGATTTCAACCGTATTGTAAGTTCCTTAAATACATCGAAATCAATCTCAATCTGTTTATACATTCCTTATTTCTCCTCTTTCCATGAGTATCCCTATAACCGCTAATAGGATAAATAGGAGTATAAATAGTATTCATTTGAAAGTCAAGCACTTTTTTCACCCAAAAGTATTAGTTGCCGCCCACCGCAATTGATGGTTACATTCGCATCTTAAACCGATAAACTTCTTGTATTCGCTCTGCGACTCTGCGGCTTTGCGGGAGAAGAATTTTCCCGCAGAGTCGCAAAGATCGCAAAGGGAAACCAGGGAGGAATCGAATGATGGCACAATCGAAACAGGCTAAGCAGATGAAAAAGGTTGAAAGGATCGTGGCGCCGCCGCCGGTGCATTGGGTTGGGGATGGCTTTAAGGTTCACGGGTTTTTTCCGCATGGGCCGCTTACGGGTGAGCGGATGAGTCCGTTCTTCCTTTTGGATTACAACGCGTTGACGGAATTTCCGCCGCGTGAAGAGCCGTTCGGCGTTGGGCCGCACCCGCACCGCGGGTTTGAGACGGTGACGATCGCATACAAGGGCAAGGTCGAACATCACGACAGCCGAGGCGGCGGCGGGATCATCGGCGAGGGCGACGTGCAGTGGATGACCGCCGGCAGCGGTTTGCTGCACAAGGAATTTCACGAGAAGGAATACAACCGCGCCGGTGGGCCGTTCCAGATGGTCCAGCTTTGGGTAAATCTTCCGGCGAAGGACAAGATGACAGCGCCGCAATATCAGGCGCTTACCAATGCCGAAATGGGCCGCGTAAAACTGCCGCTTGGCGGTGAGGTCGAGATAATCGCCGGCGAGTTCGGCGGCGTAAAAGGCCCGGCAACGACATTCTCGCCCGTTCATCTTTATAACCTAAAGATGAAACAGGGCGAAACGGTCGAACTGTCTTATCCCGCGGGTTATACAACGGCTCTGCTCGTACTCGAAGGTTCGGCGCTGATAAACGGCGATGAAAAATTATCGCTCAACAATCTCGCCTTGTTCGAACGCGACGGCGAAGAACTTCGGATCGCGGCCCTCGAGGACGGTATTTTTCTCCTCATGAGCGGCGAACCGCTGAATGAGCCGATCGCCCAGTACGGCCCGTTCCTGATGAATACACAGGCCGAGATCGCACAGGCGATCGATGATTTTCAGCAGGGTAAGTTTGGTTATCTGGACTAGCGGCTGATCGGCTAATGGCTAACGACTAAAACTCATATAGAATACTAGCCGTTAGCCTTTAGTTTAGTAGCGGTTAGAAAAGACCTATGCAGGATTTTAGAAACTTAAAAGTCTGGCAGCGGGCCCACCAGCTTGCCTTGTGGACTTATCGACTTACCTCGAATTTTCCTCGTGAAGAAACCTTTGGACTGCGGCATTCGATGCGGAAAACGGCTGTTGAAATACCGGCGATGATCGCAGAAGGGGCATCGAAAGGCGATGACGTCGAGACAATTCGAACACTTTCGGCAGCGGTGGCATTCGGCTCAAAACTCGAATATTACGCGCTCATGGCCGTTGATCTGGATTTTATTCCGAAGGAAGAACACGATCCTTATGCGGCAGAGATCGTTGAAGTAAAGAAAATGCTCCAAGGCTTTAAAAGATCACTTGCCAAGGCTGGCTGATATTTTGCCGATAAACTCATTGATCTTATTGTTCTCTATCCATCTTGCGACGATGACAATATCATTTTCGGGATCGACATAAACGATATTCGTTCCGTTGCCGACGTGGACGAAGGCTGTGGCGGGCGCGTTTGGGTAGAGTTTTTTGTCCGTATTCAGGAACCAGTTCATAAAGCCATAGGTCGGTTGGACGGGCGTTGGCGTTTTTGCCTGGCGGATGAACTCGGTCGAGAGCAATTGCTTATTGCCCCATTTGCCGTTTCTTGATGTGAGCAAACCGAAACGCGCCATGTCGTAGGCGTTGATGAACATCCCGCCGCCCCAATGGCCGCCGCCGCTGACGGATTGGATTATCTGGCCGTCGATCACCACATAAGAATTTTCGTAGCCATACCAACGCCAGGTGTTTGACGCCCCGATCTCATCCATAATATTTTCTTTCAACACCTGCGGAAGCGGCCGCCGCCAAATGTTCAGCGCGGCAAGCGCGAGCGCATTTACGCGCACATCGTTGTATTCATAAGCCGCACCGGGTTCGCCGCGAACGCGATTTAGCCATTTGCTCGAATCGCGGTCGGGGCGGTCGGCCCAATCGGGTTTGCCCCAGAGCGTACCTTCCCAATCGCTGGTTTGGCGAAGCATCGTTTCCCAAGTGATCTTTCGGTTATGCTCGGTGGCAAAAAGATCGATCGAGCGCGATGAGCCGAATTCTTCGCCGACATCAAACCGCTGGCCGGGTCGATACGCATAGGTCGGGGCGGCGTAATCGGCCATCTTGTCCTGCAGGCTGCGGATCATTTTGCGATCAAACGCAATGCCGACAACAGTCGAAAGAAAACTCTTGGTTACGCTGTGCGTCATGTCAACCCGAAGCGCGTCACCCCACTCGGCGACGACGTAGCCATTGCGGATGATCAATCCTGTCGCATCGCCGCGGTCTTTTGTCGGCCCAACGATCTCGCCAAACGGCGCCTGGCCAAACGACTGTGTCAGGCCGAGTTCCTGGCTTCTCGGGCCTTTTGCTTCGCTTGCCTTTGCGAAGTCGATCGCTTCCTTTAGTTTCGCCGGATCGAATTTTGCTTGCTCAGGTGTACGGTGTTCCCAAGTGCCTGCTGGCGGGATGTAATTACTTTGAGCATACGAGATGCTCACAAACGCGATGAGAACGACAAACAGAAGTTTGAGTTTTGATTTGAGCATAGCGTTGGAGAATAAAAGCAACCAGTAAGTCGGCACTGGTCGCGTCAAAAAACACATCTGTAAGGGGCTGTTTGAAAACCCTAAAAAAACTGCGGAGCAGCGGCATATATGTAGCCCCACGTGAAGCGAAGCGAAACGTGGGGTTAGTCGAGCCTGTATCTCAAAGCCCGCATAGCGGGCGGCAGGCTTTTGCTAAATTATTGAAGCAATATATGTTACACGGCTCGCTGTCGCCCACTACGTGGGCTAGAGTCTTGTTTTCATCCTATCCACGGGTTCCGCTTTGCTACACCCGTGGCTACATTCTGCCACTGCTCTGCAGTTTAAGACAGTTTTGACACAGCCTCGCAAGGAAACAAAACTGGTCGCGGCCGCTCGCAACGCCGATCAGGAGCGGGCGGCCCGGATTATGTCGGCAAATACGCCCGCAGCGGTGACGTCGGCACCGGCACCGGCACCTTTTACTACCAGCGGCTGTTCGATGTAGCGGTTTGTGTAAAAGAGAACAGCATTGTCCTTGCCAGACAGGTTTGCGAAATCCTGTTCGGGCCCGATCGACTGCAGGCCGACCGAGGCTTTGCCATCGACAAGCGACGCAATATATTTTAGTTTTAGCCCTTTTGAAACCGCGTCATCGAGCAGCTTGCGGAAATGATCTTCGTGGCTTGCCATTTCCGCATAAAAATCCTCGACCGAGCCTTCGAAACAAGAAGCGGGAAGGAACGGAATATTCTCGATCTCATCCATTTCCATCTTGTAACCGGCCTCGCGGGCAAGGATCAGTATCTTGCGGGCGACATCCGTCCCGCTCAGATCAAGCCGCGGGTCGGGTTCGGTGTAGCCTTCGTCCTGAGCCTGCCGCACAACTTCGGCAAACGGCCGCGAGCCGTCATAATGATTGAAAACAAAATTCAGCGTGCCGCTCAACACTGCGTCGATGCGGTTCACATTGTCACCGCTTCGAATCAGGTCATTCAATGTACTGATGACCGGCAATCCTGCACCGACATTTGTTTCAAAGAGAAAGTTAGCATTGTATTCGCGGGCGAGTGCCTTTAACGCCGAATATTTTTTGAGATCGGACGAAGCCGCGACCTTGTTGCAGGCGATGACCGACACGCTGCGTTTTAGAAGCGGCGAATACATTTCAACGACATCGGCGTTTGCCGTGACATCAACAAAAACTGAATTGCGAAGGTTGCGATCGGCAATTACCTCGGCCGTTTGGGCCGGCGAAATGCAGTTATCGTCTGGATCGGCGAGAGCGGCCTTCCAATCTGCCAGGTCAATGCCCTCTTCATCGAACGCCAGCTTTTTACTGTTCGCCAACCCGACAACACGCACGTTCAGCTTGAGATCGTCGATCAGATAATCGTGCTGCTGCCGCAATTGTGCCAGCAGCCGGCTGCCAACCGTTCCGGCACCGACAATATACAGGTTTACCTGTTTTTGCCCGTCCGAAAAAAATTCCTCATGCAGCGTATTTACTGCCTTTCGAACGTCTTTTGAATTGATGACCGCCGAAATATTCCGTTCAGACGAACCTTGTGCAATGGCGTGAATGTTTATGCCGTTGTGACCAAGCGTTGAGAACATCTTGCCGCTGACGCCGGTGTGCTGCTTCATCTGGTCGCCAACCAACGCAAGGATCGAAAATCCGCTTTCCACCTTCAGCGGCTCGATCTTGCCGGCGTTTATTTCATACTCAAACTCGCGATCGACCATCCGTTTAGCCATCTCGCCGTGCTTTTCTTCGATCGCCACGCAGATCGAATGCTCGGATGAACTTTGTGTAATTAGAATTACGTTGATCTCCGCCCGCGATAGTGCATCAAACAGACGTTTTGAAAAACCCGGGATGCCGACCATTCCGCTGCCTTCAAGGCTGAGAACACAGATCTTGTCGATGCTCGTGATGCCGCGCACCATCTCGCCGTTCGGTTCTGACTCGGCCTCGATCAGCGTTCCTTCTGTTTCCGGCGCAAACGTATTTTTGATCCAAACCGGAATGCCCTTGGCCATGACAGGCTGAATGGTCGGCGGATAGATCACCTTGGCGCCGAAATGTGAAAGCTCCATCGCCTCGCGGTAATTTATTCGCGGTATCTGCCGCACGTTTCGGACAAAACGCGGGTCGGCGGTCATCATGCCGCTTACATCGGTCCAAATTTCAAGGATGTCCGCGTCCAAGGCCGCGGCAAAAATAGCGGCTGTGTAGTCCGAACCGCCTCGTCCCAAGGTCGTGGTGTACCCGCCCGCGTCCGACGCGATAAAACCGGGAATAATGTGCAGCCTTGCATTCGATCCGCTTATGGCGGCTTTGATGCGTTTGTTTGATCCGTCAAAATCGACAGCCGCAAATCCGTGGTGTGAATCGGTGCGGATGAGTAGCCGGCTGTCATGCCACTGGTTCTCAACGCCGTCGGCGGCCAACTTGGCAGCGACGATCTTTGTTGACGCGATCTCACCAAAGCTCAAAATGCGGTCAAGCGTTTTTGGTGTAAGCTCCCGAACACGTCGAACTCCTTCGGCGATGCTTTCTAATTCATCCAGCTCCGCTGCGACAAATTCCGATATTGCGGCTGCGTTCCGGCCGTCGAACAGCTTTGCGATCGCGGAAAAGTGTCGGTCGCGGATCTGGCCCAATTGGCCAATGAATCCATCGTCGCCGCGTTCCGCTGTTCGGCCGAGCTCGATAAGGCCGTCCGTCGTTCCCTGCATCGCCGACAGCACGACAACACAGACGTCTGCAGCCGCTGCCCGCTTCACTATGTCAACTACTTTCTCAATGTTCTCAGCATTAGCGACCGAAGAGCCGCCGAATTTCAGCACTTTCATTTTGCTTTCTTTAAAATGACCTCGCGCACACTGTTGTAATCAGCGTCCAATTCTGTAACCGACTTTTCTTTTGTGAACAGTTCGCCGATCGAATCAGGGGCCGTTACCTCGACCCCAAGGATGTCGGCCACGGAATCGAATTTGATCGGATGCGCCGTTTCAAGAATGATCCCGCGCGTATCGGGGTTTGCCTCAATATAGTCGGCGATCGCCGCGTAAGCGACAGCACCGTGCGGGTCAAGTGTATATCCGTAATTACGATGTACTTCCCGAATGGTCTCCGCGGTCCGTTCGTCTGAAATGCTCGCCGCGCTCATCCTGGCCTTTAGGCCATCGGTTTTCCCGCTGAACATCTCCAGTATGCGGACAAAATTGCTTGGGTCACCTACGTCCATTGCGTTCGAGAGCGTCGAAACCGAGGGTTTGGGCCTATAATCGCCTGTTTCGAAAAATTCGGGCACAACGTCGTTCGCGTTGCACGCAGCGATAAATCGAGCGACCGGCAAACCGGAAATATTCGCGAGAACGCCCGACGCCAGATTACCGAAATTTCCGCTAGGCACTGCAACGACGGGCGGCGGGCCGCCTTCCCATTGCTTTAAGGCATAAAAGTAATAGAACTGCTGCGGCAGCCAGCGGGCGACATTGATCGAATTCGCGGAGGTAATGAAGGCCTGTTTCTGCAATTCTGCGTCCGCAAGCGCCCGTTTTGCTATCGCCTGGCACTCATCAAACGTACCGCGTAATTCCAATGTAGTTACATTTCCACCCAGAGTAGTGAGCTGCAGCTCCTGAACCGTGCTGACACGCCCTTTTGGATAAAGAATAATGACCTCGATCCCCTCGACGTTGTGAAAACCATTTGCAACCGCTCCGCCGGTATCGCCTGAAGTAGCCACAAGGACGATGGTTTTCGCTTCCCGCTCCGAAGAAAAATGCCGCAAACAACGGCTCATGAACCTGGCGCCGACATCCTTAAAAGCAAGTGTCGGGCCGTGGAACAATTCAAGCGCCGAAATTTTGTCGGAGATCGGCACAAGCGGGAACGGGAAGCTCGCCGTTTCCCTGCAAATGTCAAATAGCTTGTCGTCGGGAATACTTCGACCCACGTAGGGCCGGATCACATCAAAGGCGATCTCTTCATTCGACCGCGCGTCCAGGCCGGCGATAAAGCCATCAGGCAATTGCGGTATGGCGGCCGGAAAATAGAGTCCTCCATCCTCGGGCTGGCCGCGCAAGACCGCTTCGCGGAACGCCGCCTGAGGCGAACGGTGGTTTGTGCTAAAGTATTGCATCGAGATCGGCGAACGCCCGCGAACGTTTGTTCTTCCGCGAGGGCCGCCTGCAGTTCGGCGGTTTTTAATGATAATACGTTCCGCCGGGATAATGGAAATTTATGCAAGAAGTTCGCGTCATAACGCCGGCAACGGTGGCGAATGTCGTATGTGG
>JADLDC010000198.1 GCA_020846885.1 Acidobacteriota bacterium
CCTTCGACATAAGTTCGATCGCTTCGGCGTGGTCGCCGCGATAGTAGTAAACGCCAGAGCGGAATATCTTCAACATCGGGTGATTAGGTTCGACCTTTTCACCCTTTTCTATTTCGCGAAGCGCGCTTGGGTAGTCGCGTTTGTAGATGTAGATCCTCGCACTGTTATACGCCGAAACGGCCCTGGCCGCCGGGTCAAGCCGCGAAAGTTTTTCAAACGCTTTCAGTGCTTCATCATATTCGCCGTCAAGGCGGTGAATAGTGCCTTTGACAAAATAGAGCGGAGCTTCGTTCGGGAACTGTTTTGTGAGTATCTCTATCTCCGACCGAGCCTTTTTCTTTTCGCCGCGGGCCATATAGATCAAGGCCATCAGCACGCGGGCTTCGACGACGTTCGGGTCGTAGAAGAACGCTTTTGTAAACGCATTCTCGGCGTAGGTATAGTCCTCGGCCTCGCCCATTCCTTTGAAAAATCGATTGGCGTAGCAGGCGCCTAGGCCGCTGTAGGCAAGGGCAAAATGCGAATCGAGCTCGATCGCGCGCTTGAAATTCATGATCGCGGCGTCGCAATCTTCCTGATCAAGCGTTCTGAAAATAAAGCGGCCAAAATTGTCGCGGCCGCGTAGATATTCTTCCCAGGCCTCGGCATTGTCAGTTGCGCGCCGCTGCAATTTTTCCTGCTCAAGGTCTGTCAGTTCAAGCCGAAGGCCTTCGAGTATCCGCTGGGCAATGCTGTCCTGGACGGCAAGTATGTCGGAGCTTTCGGCGTCAATGCGGTCGCTCCATAGAATTTCACCAGTAACAACATCCAGAAGCTGCGCCGTTACGCGAAGCTTGTCGCCGGCGCGAAGAAATCCGGCCGAAAGCACCGCGTGGACCCGCAGTTCGCGGCCTGCTTCGCGCGGATCTATTTCCTTGTCTTGATATTTTGCGATGACCGAGCTGGGTCGGACGATGATAGACCTGATCTGTGCAAGCTCCGTAATGACAGCATCGGCAAGTGCGAATTCATAAAATGTTGCGGCCCCATCATTACCAAGATTTTTGAACGGCAATATCGCGACGCTCTTTTTTTCCTGGCCGGTCGATGTCAGGTTCGCGTCTGGAAGGTATGACGGCGGGTTCGAGGGCATCGATCCCGTCCTGGCCGAGGACGGTTCAGGGCCGGATTTGCCAGTGAACCAATTCAAGGCCCGTTTGAAAACGCCGCTGTCCACATGAGCAGGTGCAAATGTATCACCCTGCATCAATGGTGAGCCTGCTATCTGCTGCAGAACGGAGCGAAGGTCGTCGCGCATTTTCGCGATCGACTGGTAACGGTCCTTCGGGTCTTTTGCAAGAGCCTTATCGACGATCTGCTGAAGCTGCGGCGGTATAGGCGCCTGTCGCTGCTGGTCGATCGGCTTTGGCGTGCCGTAGAGCACTTGGTGACGCACGTCTATCACCGTCTTTCCCTGAAAGGCCCAAATGCCGGTCAGCATTTCATACAGGAGCACGCCGGTTGAAAAGATGTCGGACCGGGCGTCGGCGCGTTCGCCTTTTGCTTGCTCCGGTGCGGCATAGGTCGCTGTGCCGTAGGGAATCCCGAGCTCGGTGATCTGCGTCCGGTCGACCCGTTCGCCCTCATTGGCGTACTCGTCCTCCAACAGCTTTGCCAGGCCGAAATCCAGTATCTTCACTTGTCCGGTCGGTGTCACCATGATATTGCCGGCCTTGATGTCGCGATGAATTATGTTCTTGGAATGAGCATAAGCGAGGGCATCGGTGACCTGGATCGCAATGGACAGGGCGCTTTTCAGCTCAAGCGGCCGGCCGGAAACGAGCTGCCGGACATTCTTGCCCTCGACATACTGCATTGCAATATAAAAAATGCCATTGGCTTCGTGAAAATCGTAAACCGTGCAGATATTCGGGTGGTCAAGCTGCGAGCACAGCTGTGCCTCACGCTCAAAGCGTTTGAAGTTCGCGGTCTTTTGCGTCAATTCGGGCGGGAGTATCTTGATGACGACAGTTCGGTTCAGTTTTGTATCAACGGCCTTGTAAACCGTTCCTTGTCCGCCTGAGCCGATCTTTTCCTGAATTTTGTATTGGTTGATCTGAGAACCGATCATACGGATTTTGGACTTCGGACGCGTGGATCTCGGACCGCCGAGATCACCTTGCGCGATCTTCGTCCTTCTCAAGGAATAAGTCTATGCGCAGAAATCCAAAATCCAAAATCAGCAATCCAAAATGTAAGGCCGGCCAACTGCCGGCTCAATCAGGAACGATAGTTCAGCCACGCGGCGGGTCGCCCCATCCGGAACCTATGTAAACTCCATTTTCGACCATTGCCGGAACGGTCGGATCGCCGCCCGTGTATTCAAGCATCTCGCGCTGGCGGGCCTTGTCGTTCTGGGCGTCGTGATCAATGAAAGGGATGCCTTTCGCATTGTAGTGATCGCGAGCCTGCTGGCAATATGGACAGCCTGGTTTTGTATATATCACAAGCGGCATAGAAAAACTCCTGCATCTCTGATTCTAACGTTTGTGGATGAGTGCATCAAACCATAGATGCTAGATCGACACGGCTTTTGTTAGACTGATCACGTGTGTCGGCCGCTGGCATTCGGCGGCGCCGCATTTGGGTGGAATGGAAAAAGACGAAATATTCAAAGACATATTCGAGCCGTATGACCGGTTTGTTACGATCAATATTCGCGGAACTGACGAACTGGTCCCGGAGAACAATACGATCCTGCGAGGCCTTCAGTATCTGGACATGGAACGCGTCTCAGAGGCGGACCTTTGCTGGAACGGTGAATGTATGGACTGTCAGGTTTGGGTCAAAAATGGCGACAAGGAAAAGGCCGCGCTGGCCTGCCGAACGAATGTCTTTGACGGAATGGTTGTAACCAGGGTTTCGGAATGCCTTGAATAGACTGAGAAACGCTTTCAATATTTCGGTACCTTTGGGTCGACCTCATTCGACCAGGCGGTGATCCCGCCTCTCAGGTTCTTTAATTCACCCGCAAATCCGGCCTGCCGCAGCATCTCGATCGCTTTAGCGCTTCTTCCGCCCATTTTACAGTGGACCACGGTCTCGCGGCCGGGATCTATCTCGTTCATGCGCCGGACGACTTCGCCAAGCGGGATCAGCTTTGCACCGTTGATCTTTGCGAACGCATATTCATCGGGCTGGCGCACGTCTATCAATTGAATGTCGTCGCCGGCGTCAATTCGGCGCTTTAGCTCGGTTGCCGATATCTCTTCGATCATTGCTTGTTATTCCTCTGAGATCTAGTGGTTACCAAATCTTAACGCAAATCTCTGAAGCACAGCAACTATGCCGAAGATTCTCCAATTCCTTTACAGAGTTTGTTCAACTGACGTTGGGATGCAGCGAGGTACGGCCATGGGCTCGCGAAACACGCGAAAAGTATCCGCGAAAACGCACGAAACAACATACGGCGAAGGCTTGCCGGTTTACAAAACTTTACACACGTTCGGTTATCCTTTATCGGCAACTAAGGTAGAATTGGCATCTTAACGTGAAGCGGTATGGTTAAGGGTTTCATCACGTCCGGAAGGACGCCTTTTTACTTTTTGACGGTTTTTGCAATTTCGCTGCTTGCTTCGGCGTGCGGGTCGCGAAGTGCGGCCGACACCCGGAATGTTAGCGGATCCACCGAAAGCGATTCGGCACCCGTCCAAACTACGGTCGCGAAGACCGAGGCACGAAATGTTCCGGCCTTTATCCAGGCGACGGGCAGCCTGATAGCGGACGAGGTTTCGAACGTAGCTCCAAAGGTTGCCGGCAAGGTCGTGAATGTCAGCGTGAACGTTGGCCAGTTCGTTGCCCAGGGGGCCGAGGTCGCTAAGCTTGATGACCGGAATGGACGCCTTGACCTTGCCGCGGCCGAGGCGAGCGTGAAGCAGGCGCAGGCGGCCGTGCGGCAGGCTGAGGCAAAGCTTGGGCTTTCACCTAACGCTGAGTTCAACGCGTCCGCCATTCCTGAGGTGCGTGCCGCCAACGCTGCTTACGAATTGGCACAGGCAGAGTTTCGACAGGCTGAGGCAAACGAAAAGCGCTATCGCGACCTGGTCGAAACAGGGGACGTGGCGATGATCACGTACGAGCAATATCGAACGGCTCGCGATACGGCCCGTGCCCGCGTCAACAGCGCACGCGAACAGCTTGATGCCCAGGTGAACACCGCCAGGCAGAGCAATGCGGCGATAAAAAGCGCCGAGGCCCAGGTCGAATCGGCCCGGACTCAGGTCGGCACCGCAAAGCAGGCCCTGGCAGATACTATCATCAGGGCGCCGTTCTCAGGCTTTGTCAGCGACAGGCCGACCGCCGTGGGAGAATTCGTCACATCCGCCTCAACTATTATCACGCTGCTGCGTACTAATCCGATGAAACTGCAGATGCAGGTTGCCGAAGCCGACGTCCCTTCGGTCGCTCTTGGGCGTGGTGTTACGCTTCAGGTCGATGCCTATCCGAACCGCCGATTTGCTGGAACGGTTACCGCGATCAATCCGTCCGTCGATCCTTCGTCGCGGGCCGCGACGGTTGAGGCCTC
>JADLDC010000199.1 GCA_020846885.1 Acidobacteriota bacterium
AATTTGGAATGGTATCGCCGGGTGACGACCCTGACATCGATGTTGTCCGGATGCGGCGTGAGTCGAGGCAAGGCCTTTGGATGGAGAGCCTGCGGCTTGTTCGCGATGTTTTTCTGATCATCGTGGTCTTCGTCCTGCTAGGCGTTTTTGCGGTGCAGCCCGTGGTCGTTGAGGGCACATCGATGCTGCCGCAGCTGCATGACGGCGAACGGCTTCTTGTCAACAAGCTTGTTTACTATAAATGGCGAAGTGTTAGCTGGGGCCATCTCGAACGCGGCGATATCGTTGTTTTCTGGTACCCGAGCGACCCGGATAAAAGCTACGTCAAACGGGTCATCGGCCTTCCGGGCGAAACGGTCGAGATCCGAAGCGGTAAGGTATATATTAACGGCCACGAATTGGTCGAACCGTATATCGACACGATCCATAACCAAAACCTTCGCGAGAACATCATCAAGGCGGTCGATCAGCATTACTACTTTGTAATGGGCGACAACCGCGACAATTCATCTGATTCGCGCATCTGGGGCCTCGTTCCAGAAAAATACATCTACGGCAAAGCCTTCTTTCGTTACTGGAGCCCCGCAAAGGCCGGTTTTTTGGAACACGGCGAATACGACATCCCCGAGCCAAAAACGCTGGAAGAGCTAAAGGCCGAAGGAGATGAGTAGGGCTTCACACGTGCCCCAGCGGGATCACTGACGGCTTTCTCGGTGCCTCTGTGATAAAATCTCAGCAATGCGATCAGGGAAGAAAGCGATCCTAGTTCTTGAAGACGGACGCACTTTTAGCGGTGCGTCTTTTGGCGCTGATGGAACTGCCTTCGGCGAAATGGTGTTTAATACATCAATGTCGGGCTACCAGGAGATCATAACGGACCCAAGCTACGCCGGGCAGATAGTTTGCATGACGTATCCGCTCATCGGGAATTACGGTGTAAATGAAGATGATGTCGAATCGAGGCGTCCCTGGGTCGAAGGGTTTGTTGTCCGCGAGGCAAGTCGTATCGTTTCGAACTGGCGCTCAGCGGAATCGCTGAACTCATATCTGGTCCGCAACAGCATCGTTGGCATCGAGCACATCGACACGCGGGCTCTGGTCCGCCATATTCGCGACAGGGGAGCGATGCGCGCCGGGCTTTCAACAGTCGAACTCGATCCTGGAACGCTGCTTGAACAAGTGCTCGCCTCGCCGGACATGAAGAACCGCGAACTCGCTTCTGCCGTCAGCATAGACGAACGATTCGAATACAAGACGGAAACACGACCGGTTGAAGGTTTGCCCGCTGCGGAAACAAAATACCACGTCGTCGCGTTTGATTTCGGCGTCAAAACCAACTCCCTTAGAGAATTCTCAAAATTCGGCTGCCGCGTCACCGTGGTCCCAAGTGATACAACTGCCAAGGACGTCCTCGCTCTAGATCCTGACGGTATCTTTCTTTCGAACGGCCCGGGCGACCCGGCCTCGATGGCCAAGGTTGTCGAAGAGATCAAAGAACTCGCGGCGTCCCAAACCCCGATCTTTGGTATCTGTCTAGGCCACCAGCTGATCGGTTCTGCCTTTGGCGGCAAAACGTATAAACTGAAGTTTGGCCACCGCGGCGGCAATCAGCCTGTCAAAGACCTGACCACTGGCAGGATCGAGATAACCGCCCACAACCATGGCTTTGCTGTGGACGCAGCGACGCTTCCGTCCGACGTAGAGGTCACTCACATCAATCTCAATGACAATACCGTCGCGGGCCTGCAACACAAGAAACTGCCTGTATTCTCCGTCCAGTATCACCCGGAATCGGCTCCGGGGCCGCATGATTCTGAATACCTTTTTGAGCGTTTTGTGCACATGATGGGCAAATAGCGGCGTCGCGGCCGCAATGACCGGTCCCAGCCTAGAATCCGACGCACCAACTCCGCACTAAGTCATCAAAAATGACATGTTTTGTCACTTCTATGACAAAATCAGTTTTCTCACCCGTTTCGCCCACGTTTCAAATTTGCCCGCTAAGCTATTTGATCAGTGTGGGTTACGACTGGCCGCTGCTTCTGGCACGCATTTTGAGTTGATCGCAATGACTCGGCGGACGCCGATATTTTCGAATGGCAGAAAAGCGGGGAATCAAGTAATGAAGGATCAAAATGGATTTTCACTTATTGAGCTGTTGATCGTTGTCGTGATCATCGGCCTCATCGCTGCGATCGCGGTCCCAAACTTCTTGTCATCACGCCGGGCAGCAAACGAAGCCTCTGCCGTTACATCCCTCCGCGTCCTTCACGGGGCGCAGATGTCTTATCGGAATACTCAAGGCTCAGGAAATTTTGCCGCGGCGACGGGTGACCTCGGAACTGCAAACCTGATCGACGGAGAGTTGGGTTCCGGCACAAAAAGCGGGTATGAATTCGTGATCACGGCAAATGATACGACCGCCACTGAACCCGCGACATTCTCGATCAGTGCGGTTCCGTCATCGCCGTCTGGCATAACCCAAACTGGGGTGCGAAATTTTTGTATTAGGACGGAGGGCGTGATTTGGTCCGAATCGGATACGGCCCAACTCGGAACACACAATACGTACACGGAGTGCTCAGAAAGCAATCCGACCATGCGTGCACTTCAATAGAGAAGAGTGACATGGCCGGGATCAAAAGACGAATGGTGTGATCACTGCCCGATACCGTAGATATACGGCGCGATCACAAGCGATACGATCGACATCAACTTAATAAGAATATTCATCGACGGCCCCGAAGTATCTTTGAAGGGATCGCCTACCGTGTCTCCGGTTACGGACGCTTTGTGCGGTTCGCTTTTTTTGTAAAACATCTCACCGTTTATCAGAACGCCTTTTTCAAATGACTTCTTGGCATTGTCCCATGCGCCGCCCGCGTTCGATTGGAAGATACCCATCAGAACACCCGAAACAGTGACACCTGCCAGCAGCCCGCCAAGCACCTCCGGGCCGAACGTGAATCCGACAACAACCGGGGTGATCAGAGCGATCGCTCCCGGTACAAGCATTTCCCGAATTGATGCCTGGGTCGAGATGGCAACGCATTTTTCGTATTCGGGCTGGGCCTTGTACTCCATGATCCCGGGTATCTCGCGAAACTGACGCCGCACTTCCTGAACCATATCCATTGCGGCCCGGCCAACCGCCTGTATGCACAACGCCGAAAATATGAACGGGATCATTCCGCCGACAAACAGGCCTGCCAGGACGTTCGCCTTGTAAATATCTATCCGATCTATGCCGGCAATACCTACAAAAGCTGCAAAAAGGGCCAGGGCTGTAAGGGCAGCCGACGCTATCGCGAAGCCCTTGCCTGTTGCCGCGGTCGTATTTCCGACAGCATCTAGATTATCGGTGCGCTCGCGAACTTCGGGTGGAAGCTGGCTCATTTCGGCAATGCCGCCTGCATTATCGGCTATCGGGCCGAAGGCGTCGATCGCAAGCTGCATCGCGGTAGTTGCCATCATTCCGGCGGCGGCTATGGCTACACCGTACAAACCCGCAAAATAGTATGACGCGACGATGCCGGCGGCCAGCGTGAGGATAGGGATGACAGTCGATTTCATGCCGACCGCGAGTCCGCCGATAATATTTGTGGCGTGGCCGGTCGATGATTGCTGGACGATCGAGTCAACGGGCCTTTTGCCCATGGCCGTGTAGTATTCGGTCACGTAGCTCATAACGGCGCCGACGAGGCTGCCGACGACGATCGCCCAAAAGACGTCCATTCGCGTGAACGATGCGCTGCGGAGGGCGATGCTTCCGGCGGGCAGCATCCAATTTACGACAAAGAACGACGCGGCGACGGTCATGATTATCGACGACCAGTTGCCGATGTTCAGTGCATTCTGAACACTCGATCTCTCATCGCTGATCCTTACAAAAAACGTTGCAATGATCGAGAAAATAAGGCCGAGGCCGCAGATGACCATTGGCAAAAGTATCGGCGACAGCCCGCCGAAATTGTCGGTCACTTTTATCTCTTGCCCAAGCACCATCGTCGCCAGAATTGTTGCTACATAGGACCCGAACAGGTCAGCGCCCATGCCGGCGACATCGCCTACGTTGTCTCCAACATTATCCGCGATGGTTGCAGGATTGCGGACGTCGTCCTCCGGTATGCCTGCTTCGACCTTACCTACCAGATCGGCACCGACATCGGCGGCTTTTGTATAAATTCCGCCGCCGACACGCGAGAACAACGCGATAGATTCCGCTCCAAGCGAAAATCCTGTCAGAACCTCGATCGCCGTCCTGACGGTATTTGCGCCAAGGCCGGCAAAGATATTAAGGAAAACGATGAACAGCCCGCCGAGGCCGAGAACGGCCAAACTTGCCACGCCGATGCCCATGACGCTGCCGCCGGTGAACGAAACTGCCAATGCCTGTTTCAGGCTTGTCCGTGCCGCCTGCGTTGTCCGCACATTCGCCTTGGTCGCGATCTTCATCCCGATAAATCCGGCCGTCGCGGAAAAAACGGCGCCGATGACGAACGCTATGCAGATGACCCAGCTTGAATGGATCTGGCGGCCACCGATCTCATGGATCGTCCCTGAATAGGCAAGCAAGGCAGCGGTGATGACGACGAATATGCTCAATATCTTCCATTCGGCCTTGAGAAACGCCATTGCCCCGTCGGCAATGTGCTTCGCCAGCACTTGCATATTCTCGTCGCCAGCGTCCTGCTTACTGACCCAAGCGGCCTTTACAGCCATAACCAGCAGCCCCACAACCCCAAAAGCGGGCACCAAATAAAGTACACTGTTCATATTTGTTGGTTCATATTCCACCGGCCCCTGAACGTACACCCTCATCAGGCGGTGGAACATCAAAACTATCGATTATCAAACACTTCCCTTACATAATCAATCGCTGACAGCCGGTCAAAGCGGATGCAAGGACTCTTCCTTCGTGGTTTTCGTCCTTGATTCGTGCGTTTCGTGGACGGCAAAGCCGGAAACCGGACCACGAAACGGACGAATCAAGAACAAAGCCCGCGAATCGAGATGCCGGTCTTTCTCTTGCACAACGCGCAAACTCCCGCCGTAACTCGGCTACAATTCTGGCTTCACCCGCGCAGGTTTTGAGGCTTTTTCCGGCGCTCTGTTTTCGATTCCGTCAAACCCAAAGAATGGCGTGAAACCCCGCGAATGCCAGGTTGCTCCGGTTTCGGATATTTTGTTCTCGTTTCGTGTTGTTCGCGGATTGCAAGACCGGAAAACCTGCGGAGCCAGGTCAGAACCGGGAGCGGTAGCGACTTTGTTCCCCCGGCCAGGCGATGCAGGTCGGTACCGGGACTGGGTTCGCCCAACTCCGCTATGCGGAAGCCCGCACGCAGTCAGGGCATCCTCGCGGGTGAACGAACGCCCTTACTACGTGCCGGCTTTTGCGGTCTAATCCTTACAAAACCTTCCCAAATAATGCGGCAGCATCTTTCGCCACCATGGCCAGTCGTGATTTACGTCGTGGCCCCATAGTTCGAGCAGGTGCGGGATGCCTTTGGAATGAAGGGTGTTGGAAAGCTCGCGGCTGCGTTCCGGGGCTTCATATGAGCCCTGGCCAGAGACGATGACGATCGAGTCCGCGTGCTGCAATCGGGGCAGGTGGTAATCGTCGTTAAGTTTTGGGAGATACATCGCCGGGTTGTTGAAATACACGTTGTCGTCGTAATAACCCTTGTCGAGGTAATTGTAGATGTCGTAACTGCCGCTCATTGCGATGGTGCCGCGGAAGTTATCCGAGTGCTTGAAATAGGTGTTGGCGGCGAGAAATGCTCCAAGCGACGCACCGGTGGTCAGCG
>JADLDC010000200.1 GCA_020846885.1 Acidobacteriota bacterium
ATTTGTTCGTCGCCGGATCGATACTTGTTATCGCCGATTGTTCGGTCGTTTCCCGCACATCCTTTGCGACGTCTTCCGCCTCGGCCGACGTTTCGATGTTCTGTATCTCAAACCGGTAATTCTCCACCTCCGGCGGCCGGTAGGCACGGGCCGAGACCGAGATGCGGTTCGTCGCAAGATACCGGCTCGCCTCCTCGGGCGAGTAAGCGACGAGCTGCGAATCCGCGGTCGTGATCGAAACAGAACTCGCGTTCGTCGAAAGCCCGATGCGGATCAGCGGCTCCTGGCGCAGAATAAAATAGCCCGTACCATCGTATGCCGGAAGTATGATGAAGAGAGTGAGAATTAGAACGAATGATCCAAAGGCCCGAAGAACCATACTCCAATGATAGAACGTAGAGCGGAAAATGTGAACAGCTTTCTCTTTACTCATGCCGCAAATCTGATTATAGTGTTAGATATGTAATTGAATATGTATTCTGATCATCTGTTACATACGTTATTATGAAGACCATCATTCCCGTTACCGACCTTCAGCGACAGGCGGCCAAGATCTTGGGCGATGTGAACAAGTCGTCCGAACCGATCATTATCACTCAGCGGGGCCGTCCCGCCGCGGTGCTTATATCAGCTAAAAGATACGCCGAGATCGAAGAGGACCTTGCCGAATTTGACGATCTGGAACTGGAGTATCTGGTCGAACAGGGGCTAAAGGACAAAGAAGCGGGCAATACTATTTCACTATCGGAAGCAAAACGAAGACTCAAGTTCCCGGAATAGAATGAATGCCCATATCGAACTCGGTGCACGCGCCTTCGCTGCCCTCGAAGCCCTCCCCGAAAAAACAGCGTTCGATGTATTTCGCAGGATCGACAGGCTTGCACGATTTCCCGAAATGGGCTCGCCATTAGATGCCCGATATCCAAAACTCAAAGGATTTCGACAACTGGTCTATAGGCGTTGGCTTCGGATAGTTTACGAGTTTGATCAGAACGAGCAGACTGTTTACATTTTGGCGATCCAAAGCTGCAAGCAGCGTCTCCCGTCACCGCTCGACTTACGACGCGATCCGCCATCGGAATGACGGATGGACGCTTCATGTACACTGACAGACCTGAGGGCGAATACGGGCAACTACCGAATACTACAAAAAACACTTTCCGCTAAGTTGAAACCGCGAGCAAGAGCTTTTCTTCAAGCTTTGTTCCAAGGCTAACTGATTCAAACCAGTTCATCGGGTAGATATAATCTTCGCCGCTTTCGTCGATTATACGAAGATAATCAACCGGATCATTCTGGTACGGGCCGACAACCGGATAGATCTTGTGCAGTTCCAGCGACGCTGGATAACCGTTATTCTCAAGACAGATCACAAACCCTCTGATATCCATATGTCTAATCCAGGAGGCGCTTGAAATAAATCAATTTCGATTACTCCAGCCGATTCAATATTTTTCCAGTGAATTAAAGATAAACCGAAACGTCCCCCACGTTTGTCCGCGGTGCTGTGGGCGGAAGGCGAACAGCACTATCTTGCCTTTGCCGTATTGTACTTCGACCAGTGCCGCCTTGCCGTTTATGTACTTTTCGCCGAGCATCCAGCCGGACATAAGCGCGTCTTTCTCCGCATATCGCGCCGCCACCCTGTATGACAGCCCGCTTTCCTGCGCTGCGTCGAACGCAGAGCTGGTTGAAAAATAGGCAGGTGTTTCTTCGAACATACCGCGGCCGAGCGGGTCCTGTGTATCAACATTTAATTTGACGATCGAACCCGGATTATAGAATTCGCTTCGCCGCACACCGGCAACCACATTGCGGACGGGCAAATTGAATTGTTTGATCGCCAACGCGCACGAATCGTCAAAGCACACAAGCTTGCCGCCGTTCTCGACAAACTTTTTCAGATTCGCCACGCCCGCGTCGCCGATGCCGCCGGCGAACTCGGCCGGATAACGATCGGCGCTCAATCCGCGGATGATCGTATTCTCGTTGTCGGCTGCCAGCACTATAACATCCAGGTCGAGGCGGCCGTTCCGAAAGTCGTCATTGGAAACGGACCTGAACGGTATCTGAAACTGATCAAAGACCATCCGCGTCCAGCCTTCGTCCATCGATGATGTGAACGGTTTATACAACCCTATGCGCGGGTTTGTTTTTAGCGGATTCGCTATTTTATCAAACGGAGCGGCGTGGGGCGCAAGGTTCAGCACCGCACGTGCATCGTTTATCGCAGAAATTCTTTTAAGCGTACCGCGATTCCGCTCAAGGTCGCGGATCTCCCAAACTTCGTGCGTCTCCACACCCATCTGCAGCGGCAGCGTCCAACCGGCAACATCGTACGGCACTTCGGCATCGCCGTTCGGCAACAGGCGATGCGGATAATCCTGCCGTTCGAACAGGCTGAGCACGTTGTTCTTCTGCGGCTGGTCTGTAAAAACAAGAAAGCTGTTCAGCGGCATTTCGTGCGGAGACTCTGACCGTTTGTGCTTCAGCCAAAGCTCTTCGGTCATCCGGTAAACTTCCATTCCCTGCCACGTCAAGATCTCGATCAGCCGTGCGACATTCTCGGCATTCGGCTGTCCGGCGGGAATGACGTAAGCCTGCGGCACATCGCTGTCCGGTTTAAGGTTCGCTTTTCCAAGCTCGTAAAAATTGCGCAGATAACGCGGCCGATACTTGCTTGCCAGCGAAAGCAGCGCGCGGCTTGCTGTCATCTCGATCTCGGCAATATCCGCCGGCCGCCACAGGCCGCCTTTCCATACGTCCGGGTAATTTGTCGCCGTCTCAACGATAGACGGCAGGCCGCGGACGCCGCGATTTCGTTTCAATTCGTCGAGCGTGACCGTTATCGGCGACATCAGGTTCGTGCTCGCGGCCTCAGACAATATACCTATCGAATTGTGAAAATACGGCGCCGAGCGGAAACCGCCGTGCCACCACGTATCGTAGGTTGAGTTGGTCGCAACGCCTGAAATTCCCTTTGCCTGAAGGTCCGCCGCCATCTTGTAGCCGGCCAGCCCGACCTCGCGCAAGATCGAAGGCGAAACGCGCGGATTCGGCGGATCGAAAAACGGCGGAATGATGAACCGTGAAGCGTTCTGTCCCTGTTGATGCACGTCGTAAACTATCTCCGGGAACCATTCCTGCCAGAACAGTTTTGTCACCGCCCGCGTTTCTTTCAGGTTCATCATGAACCAGTCGCGGTTGTCGTCGTGTCCGGCATAATGATGATACAGTTCGGGCGGCGAGGTGCCTTCGCTTTTTGTACCGAGCGTTTTTCGGTACCAGTCGGCGACCATCTGTATGCCGTCCGGATTTGGCGACGGGATCAGCAGCAGCACTGTGTTGTCCAAAATCTCTTTCGTGTCCGCGTCGTTCGCCGACGCCAGTTCGTACGCCAAATTCATCGACATCTGCGACGCAACTATCTCGGTCGAATGGATCGAACACGAGATCGAAACGATCGTCTTGCCGTCCGCGATCAGTTTTGCAAGCTCGGCGTCGTTCGCCACCGTTCGCGGGTCGGCGAGCCGCTGATTTATCGACCGGATCTTATCGAGATTCTTTATATTCCGGGGCGAGGAAATAAAGGCGACGATCATCGGCCGCCCAAGCTCCGACCGTCCGATCTCTTTCACCAGAACGCGATCGCTCGCCTTGTCCAGCTTCGTGAAGTAATCGACTATCTGGCCCCAATCCGCTATCGTCTTGTCATCCGTCGGCTGAAACCCCAGCACCGCCCGCGGCGTCGGCACCTGAGCCGATACCGCCAGCGCTAGGATGAAACCACAGAGACACAGAGACACAGAGACCGATAAAATGTGTACGAGGGTGACTCGGCAGCCAACAATTGCACCTGTTGTGTTTGGCGTTCTGATACTCTGTGTCTCTGTGTCTCTGTGGTAAAAGTAGATATGTCGCATGATTCGGCTAAATTGTCTGTGAAGATCAGGGAAAACGAGAAACTGGTGTTTCCTGTCGATGAGTCTAACAAATCACGGCTCGCCGGGAAACTTCGGTACTGGTGGTGCTGGGTTGCGGCCTCCGGGCTGCTGCTGTTCGTCGGTGCACCGGCCGTGCTTTTTCTTTGGATGATCAACCGGCGGCTGTGGCTTTATCCGGTGGCCTTGTGGGGTGCAAAAACGTGGCTCAAGGCGTGCGGAGCGAAGGTCAAGGTGAAAGGACTGGAATATCTCGACGATGATGAACAGTACGTTTTTATCGCGAACCACCGCTCGTATCTCGACACCGCGACACTCTTTCGATACGCGGGCAAGCGTATGGGCCTCGTTGCAAAGAAAGAGCTTCTCAAGGCGCCTGTGCTCGGGCAGGCGATGCACTTTGTGAATATCATCGCCATCGACCGCTCAAACCCGGAACGCGCCCGTGCGTCAATGAGCAAGGCGCGTGAAGTTATGCGGAATGGCTATTCTTTTGGCGTTTTTGCGGAAGGCACACGGGCGATGCCCGGCGAACTTCTTCCGTTCAAGAAAGGCGCGTTTCACCTGGCCCTGCAGACCGGCCGGCCGATCGTACCGGTGGCGATCAAAAATTCTGACGCGATGATGGGCAAGCGGACCGGCGTTGCATATCCGGGAACCGTCGAAATGGTCCTGCTGCCGCCGATCGACACAAAACAATATTCCGAATCCAGCCTGATCGAACTGCTCAATAAGACCCGAACCGCGATCGCCGACGAATTGTCCGCATGCAAGGGACTGTAACCGATGATTTGTAAGTAGCTTCTTGTCGGTCTCTCCTACTTTGCGAACTTTGTGTCTGCCCTTTGCGGCCTTTGTGTTTAACTGCTTTTTTTCAACACAAAGATCACAAAGTTCAAGACACAAAGGGCACAAAATTATTTGCAATTCAACCCTTGCGGTCCACTGACAATTTGCGAAAACCTCTTCTTTTCGTGTATTTCGTGTCTTGATTCGTGTTTTTCGTGGTCGGGTTCTTTGATCCTTTAACCACGAAACTCACGAGATCAAGACACAAAATACACGAAAAAGAAGGCAATGCTGATGCGCGGCCTTTTGCAAAAAATCAATCCGGCTTCTTCGGCGTCGGCGTCGGCGTCGGTTCGTCCTTGACTATCTCTTCCTCACCGACAAGCTTCACATCTGACCGGCCGAGTTTGTAATCGGTATAGCGCACGCGAAACTTTATCTTGACCGCCTGGCCGTCTTGAAAAACAAGTTCGTCGTCAGACGCGGCCCATGACGGGAACCAGTATTTTCCGTCCACATTTTCGCGAATGGTATCGACGACCGGAAACCGCTGCTTCTTTTCCGGCACCGCCTTTCCCTTTGATTTGACGATCATCAGGTCCTGGTCGTCCACCCAGATGCGGCCCTGAAAATATTTGCCCTCGCCGTGCTTCGGGTCGGGCGCCACTTTCGGAGCGACATCAAAGACATACAAATTCAGCTCGTCGATCTTTTCTTTGCCGAGGTAGGTGAACGCATATTGGTTCGCCACACGCGGTTCGATCGCGAACGGTGTTATGCCGCCCAAATTATCAATGTCTTCGGTCGTTATCGTGATCTCTTTCACCGTCGAGATCGGTGCGAATAAGATCTTTTCAAACCTGTCGCCCGCCTGATTGAACGTCAGGTACGAATCGCGCCTGTACGTGCCTGTTATCTGCCCGCCCATCCCGATCGTGGACATCGTCGCATACCGATTAAAGGCGTAAACATTCAACGCCTCGCGAAATAATCCTTCATTTTCAGTAAACTTCTTGACGATCCTATCAACTTCAGCCGGCGGCAGATCGACCTTGACAACATTGGACGCGGCCTGCCCAAAAAGCTGGGAAGCAGCAAAGCAGCAAGTAAACAGAACTGGTATCAGCAATTTTTTCATCATTCTTCCATTCGGCGTAAACTAGCGGCCTGTAACAGATAATTTGCAAGAAGATCTTGCCCATCTCGTCGTTTTTGCGACCTTTGTGTCTGCCCCTTTGCGCCCTTTGTGTTAAAGGTTTTAAACACAAAGATCACGAAGTTAAAGACACAAAGGGCACAAAGGCACTTCAGATCCGATTACAGCCCACGAACATAAAGATGCCGAAAAAGCGCCAAACGTTTACACAAGCGTATGTTCCCGCTCACCGCCAATTCCCGATCAAAATAAACGGCGACCAAAAATAAGGGTGTGCAAACCGTTTTGACGCTCCGTTTACGGGACGCATTGGCTTCCGGCCGGCGGCCTTGTCCGGCTCGCCAAGCAGTGCAAGCTGCGCCTGCCGCAACGCCTCGGCTTTCGTTAGGTCCGGTTTTAAGTAACTACGGTAAAATCCTACCATCACATCGCGGGTGCTTTCATCATTCACCGGCCACAGCGTCGCCATGATCGCCCTCGCACCCTTTCGCTGCGCCAGCACTCCGAGCCCTTCGATCTCGCGGCCGTCTGCCGTTTTGCCGCCGTAGCCCGTATCACACGCCGACAGCGTCAACAGCTCAACTCCCGCAAATATGTTGTCCGAACTCTTCACCTGTGCAAGCGTCAGTTTCTCGCCGTTGCCCATCAGCAGATATGAATTCAGCCCCTCGGCCTTTGTTCCGGGGATAAACACAAAATGCGTCGCCGCGTGCGTGAACGGATACGCCGCCCCGAGCGACTTCCTGAACTCGGCGTACGTAAACTTTTCGTCCAAAAGTTCCTTTCCCGCGATCAGCCCCGGACGGCCGTTAGCTTTTCGCTCGACCGACGGATCGTTCACGATCGCTCCCAATTCCATCGGAACATTCGCGAGCGCATCCAACTTCCCCGAAGGCTTGCTCGTCCCAACCCCAAATGCATGCCACTGCTGCTTGTTCACCGGTTTGAACGCAAGGTCCTGCCGCCCTGCCAATGCAAGAACGACGCTCGCGTATCGCTGCACCACATACCCTTGCTTTGCATCCCACAAAGCGGCAACGGGCACGTAGCGAAGGAATTTATCCAGCGACCAGACCACCGTCCGAATGTTTGCCGCCGCGAGGTCCCTTTCAATAGGCTTTACCAATTCATTATATAGCGCCTGTGCCGCCGGCCGCGGATCGCTCCGTTCAAACCGCACCTTTACTATCTCCGACCGCAGATCGTCAACCAGTTTCCTTAGCTGTGCTTCCGGTATCTTGCGCACATAACCACGCTGCGCATTAGCGGTCGTGACGATCACCGCAAGGCTCTCCGGCCCGACGACGGTCGAGACAACCGCCGTCCGCGGATCTTTCCATTCCCAGATAATGGCACGCGCACCGCGTTCGCCCGTCGGTTCAGGCGGTATGCGAGGCGAAAGCTGAGCGGTCACCCTTCCCGTTGCAGCCTCCATCGCTGCCGAGGCCTTGTTAAGCTCCGCATTCGCCTCGGCGATCGACGCCAAAACCGCCGGACGCTTATCCGCCGATGCAATTGTCCTTTCGATCTCGAGCTTTTCTATCTTCTTGCGGGCAGTGTCCACCTCGGCGAATGCCGACTCAAAAATGCCTATGGCAGTTTTCTCGGACGCCGTAAAGCTCATACGGTCGTCAAGCGATGCCACCACGCGGCCGTCACGGTTCACAAATTCAAAGTACTCTTCGTCTTTCAACATTCGTATGACGCGTTCCGCTTCAGGA
>JADLDC010000201.1 GCA_020846885.1 Acidobacteriota bacterium
TAGGTTTGATAGCCGGCGGTTCCGCCGCTGTGGGCGACCTGTTTCATGCCGTGATATTCGTCAACGACGATCCCAAGCGCATAGCTGATCTTTCGGCCGTCGTTCAGAATGGCTTGAGTTTCAAGTGCGTTGACAAACGGAGAACCCAGCGTCTGCGCATCAAGCGCCGCGTTCCATTTTAGCCAATCGCCGACCGTTGTCAGCATTCCGCCGTTTCCGACGACGTTCATGATCGGCATATTAAGCCGCCACGGAGCCTTCGCTCCTTGCCGCGAATAAGCCAGCGCACGGCCCGGAACGATCTGCTGATAATCGTCGCGCCAGGAACTGTTAGTCATCCCGAGCGGTTTGAAAATTCTCTCGCTGACAAATTCGCCAAACTTCTTTCCCGAAACGCGCTCAACTATCTCCGCCGCAAGCTGGTAGCCGCTGTTCGAATATGAATACTCAGCACCCGGCTCAAAATCGAGATGCTTCTGTCGGTAAATCACATCCAAAGCGATCGCCTGCGTGACCACACGGTCGCCGCGGCCCGCTCCTGTCAACGCCATCACCGATCCCCAATCACGCAATCCGGCAGTGTGGGTCAGAATGTGCCGGATCGTCAGCGGCTTGCCGTAATCGGGCAATTCGGGAATATATTTCCGCACCGGATCGTCAATGCTCAACTTTCCGTCCTGCTGAAGCAAAACCAACGCCGCCGCCGTAAACTGCTTCGCAACCGACCCCGATTCAAATATCGTCTGTGGTGTATTCGCAATGTTGTGCTCCATCTCCGCCAGGCCAAACGCCTTCTCAAAAACCGACTGCCCGTCGAGCGATACACCAACCGCACAACCCGGAGCCGGCATCTGGTTTGTCTTCGCGGCTTTTTCAAATGCACGTTCAGCGCCGGCGATCACTCTGGCCTTTTCCGGGGCTTGGGCGATCGTTTGAGTAGAAATGACAAATATGACAAGGGCGACGAAAAGATATAGAGGTTTATACATAATAGATGGCTGCCAAAAGACCGGAAGATACTCTCCGTCTTCCACTAGAAATCTTGAATTTGCGCAGATGCTGTGATATTTTCGACCTAATTGATCGCTATACTGGCGTTTTCCTTCTCATTTCTAAAGCAATCATTCGATAACTGCTTATATACCGGAGGATGCCAGCAATGAAAGGAAATTCAATACTTGCCGTCGGAGTCTGCGTCGCCTGTTTTTTGATCGGCTGCCTGGCCTATGTTAGCGTCGCCAATATTCTCGCGTTCGTTTCCGCGAACATACCGTCGTGCGAGTATGCGATCCAGGGATGCTCGCCGCCGGAACGATCATCAGAGCTGCGCTGAGGGCCGAAACCCGTCTCGCGTCCGTTTTGATGCCCCTTAACAAAGCGCAAATCCCGCATCCAATGCCGCAACAAGCTGATCGACATTATCCTTTGTCGAATTCAGCATCATTCCTGTTCGAATGACATTGCCGTAGAGCCCGCCTTTGCCGATAAGGACACCCTGACGTTTGGTTTCTTCGAAAACTTTTAGCACAGCTTCTGGAGCCGGTTCTTTTGTTTGGCGGTCTTTGACGAGTTCGATGCCCTGCATCAAGCCCATGCCGCGCACATCGCCGATGATGAGGTGTTTGTCTTTTAGTTCGATAAGGCGGGCACGCAGGTAATCGCCGACGACGCGGGCGTTGGTTCGCAGGTCATCGTCTTCGATCATTTTAATTACGGCGAGCGCGGCGGCGGTCGAGACGGGATTGCCGCCGAAGGTGGCGAAGGTCAGGCCGGGGAATTTATCGGCAACCTCAGGCGTCGCTATCGTCCAGCCTATCGGGATGCCGTTGCCCATTCCTTTAGCGGAGGTCATTATGTCCGGCTCGACGTTCCAATGCTCGATACCGAACCATTTATCGCCCGTGCGTCCCCAGCCTGTCTGCACTTCGTCCGCAATGCAAAGGCCGCCGTATTTCCGCGTTATCTCATAGGCACGCTCAAAATAGCCGGCCGGCGGAACGATAAAACCGCCAACGCCGAGAATCGGTTCTGCCATAAATGCAGCGATCTCGCCCGTCGTCGTCGTCTGGATCACATCCTCGATATCGTTGGCACAGGCCGCGCCGCAATTGTCCGGCGTCGCGCCGAACGGACAGCGGTAACAATACGGCGCCATCGCGTGAACAATTCCCGCGACCTGAGCCGGCAGCGGCCGCCATGACGAATGTCCGGCTGACGAAAGAGCCGTCGCCGAGCGGCCCGAATAGCTGTGCCGAAGCACAACTATCTCATGCCGTCCCGTCGCAAGTTTTGCCGCCATTTGAGCGGTGTCATCCGCCTCGGTACCGCTGCTTGTGAAAAAAGATTTCTTCAGCGCACCGGGCGTTATCTCAGCCAGCTTTTCCGCAAGGTTCGATTGGTTCTCGTTCGCATAAAGCGCCGAAGTATGTTGAATTTTCGCGTTCTGAGCATTGATCGCCTCATTTATCCGCGGATTCGCGTGCCCGACGCTGACCGTCAGCACACCGCCAAAGCAATCTAAATACCGGTTGCCCTGGTCGTCCCAAACATATTCGCCCTCGCCCTTCACCAGTGCGATCGGCTCCTGGTAATACATCGCAACCGCCGGAAAAAGAAATTCCTTGTGCTTACGCACCGCGTCCGAAACTGTCGATCTTTTTTCTTGTGGATTCATAAGATTATTCCTACCTGGAAGATCAGAAGAAATTGGTAGAACATTTTACTCTACTTTGTGCAATTTCGCTCTGCCTGGGCTAGCTGCATGGCTGTTTCGGAGTTTTTCGTTTCTTGATTCGTGTGTTTAGTGGTCCTGGTCCCGGCTTCGCCGCCACGAAACGCACGAAGCAAGAAGCGAAAAGCGCCGAATCAAGATGTCGCTTCGCGGGCTTTTAACAACTTGGGCGGCTCCGCGCTATTCTTGCTTTGGCCAAATTATGTCGAGCTTTGCGTGGTTACTTTTACTCGTATTTTTGCTGACCGTGCTGGGGAGCGCGGCGTTGCTGCTTGTCACCGTCAAATATTATTGGGGCGAACGAGGTACACCGCCCGCGACCGGCGAACGGCGTCGGGTTCAAAAAGATCTGGAACTGCGGCTGAGAGCAAAGCAGATCGAACACGCCGCGCAGAATCCTGTAAAGCCGCGCAAACCAGGCTTCTTCGACAACCGAAAAACGTAGGGATGTCTGAAACCAGAATTTCCGGCCTGTGTGGTGCTGCGTCTCTTTAGCGTCCTTGGCGAGCTTTGCGTGAGGTAAGGTCATGTTTCCCGAAAAGCCGCAAAGGCCGCAAAGAAAATCCACTCAACTACCACGAGATCAGGACGCGACCACCCGTTCGATGCCTTCGCCAATACGACCTTCGCGGGCTTCTGGTGTAATATCGTAGTTTTGTTATGAAACCGAAACTTGGAATAGCGGTGGTCGGCGTTGGCGGGGCGGTCGGGACAACGATGTTTGCCGGGCTGGAGCTGCTGCGCAAAGGCATCATTGGTAAACAGGGGCTTCCGCTGGCTGAATTTTGCGGCACCGGCCTGGTGCCTTATGAAGATATTGTTGTCGCCGGCTGGGACCTCTATGGCAGCCACCTGGCAAGTGCCGCTGAGGAGCACGATGTGCTCACTTATAAACAGTTCAACGCGGTCGAAGGCGAACTTAGAAGTGCCAAACCCTGGCCGGGCATCGGCGACCCAAGATTCGTGACGCACATTCACGGTGAGAATCTAATTGCAGCCAAAGGACATCGTGCGGCCGTAGAACGCCTGCGCTCCGATCTTGAAGCTTTCAGCGAAACTTGCGAAGCGGTTGTTGTTATCAATTTGGCCTCGACCGAAAAGCTCGCCGCCGAGGGGAACGAAATTCTCAACAGCCATAGTGCTTTCGAAAAGGCGCTCGATGAAAATTCGACCGCCGTCTCACCCGCTATGCTTTACGCCTATGCCGCCATTTCGGCCGGTGTTCCGTACGGTAATTTCACGCCGTCAGTGGCCGCCGATATTCCGGCCCTGATCGAAATGGCCGAAGGCGAACGAGTACCGATCGCCGGTAAGGACGGCAAGACCGGCCAGACATTTATCAAATCTGTCCTCGCCCCCGCATTCCGCAGCCGGGCGTTAAAGGTCGAGGGCTGGTTCTCTACAAATATACTTGGCAACCGCGACGGGCTTGTTCTAAGCGACGAAGAATCGCTTGCGTCAAAGGTTAAGACGAAAAGCTCGCTGCTCGATGATATTCTTGGCTACAAGGTCGAAGACCATCTGGTGGACATACGCTATTACCGGCCGCGTGGTGATAATAAAGAGGCGTGGGACAATATAGACCTGACCGGCTTCCTCGGCCAACCGATGCAGTTAAAGGTCAACTTTCTCTGCCGCGATTCGATCCTTGCCGCACCGCTCGCCATCGAGATCGCCCGCTGCCTGGAGATGGCCCGCCTGCGCGGCGAAAGCGGCATCCAGGAACAGCTCTCTGCCTTTTTCAAACTTCCAATGAGCCGATCAGAAACATCCGAACAGGCATTTCATAAACAGGAAGCAAAACTGCTCGATTGGCTCGAACCGTCCGTCTGACACACGCGGCATATAACCATCGGATCACGATCATCTTTGTGCCCTTTGTGTCTTCAACTTGGCGTCCTTTGTGTTAAAGACCCGTTAACACAAAGGACCAACACCGCCCCTCGGTCATTTCTTCACGTACAGTGCCGGGAACTCTTTCTTTAGATCTTCGATCTTTGGCAGATCGTGGTAAACGATGTACGGGTCTTTCGGATTTTTGCGGGCGTAATCCTGATGGTACGCTTCGGCCTCGTAGAATTTATCCAGCGGCGCTACCTGCGTCACTATCGGGTCTTTATACGCCTTTGCCGCGGTCAGTTTTGCAATGTACGCCTCAGCGGCCTTTTTCTGGCCCTCGTCAACAAAAAAGATCGCCGAACGATACTGCGGCCCAACGTCCGGGCCCTGGCGATTCAGCTCTGTCGGGTTGTGAATGACCTTAAAAAATATCTCGAGCAATTGTTCATAAGAGACCTTTTCCGGATCGTAGCGAACCTCAACGGCTTCGGCGTGCCCGGTCGAACCGCTGCTCACATCGTCATAGGTGGCAGACTTTGCACTGCCGCCCGCAAAGCCCGACCGGGCATCCGCTACTCCGCGAGTATGCTCGAACACGGCCTCAACGCCCCAGAAACAGCCGCCCGCAAAGACCGCGGTTTGCAGCTTGGCCGGATCGACGGCCGCTTCGGTTTCCGGCAGCACGGCCGAAGTTTCGTCAACACGCGAACTCACCGACCCGCAAGAAAGCAAGCCCGCTACGACCAAGGTCAATAAGATCAATAGAACGTGTGTTTTCATAATGCCTCTTGGGCCGATCGCGCGAAATGCTGTCCGATCGTTCCTATAATGCTATTCGTCCGCCGCCGGCACTTGGATTTCTTTCAGGATAGTGTCCAAATTTCGTCGTGTTTCGATCAAATTGTCATCTTTAGCGTTTCTTTGCGGCTTTGCGTGAGATAAAACCTGGTTTCACGCAAAGGAACGCAAAGAGGAAGCAAAATTACGAAAACCTGCCCCGCAAGTTCAGGACAATTCCTCTGTCCGCAAAAGATCACTTCATCCTTGCCAATTCCGCCTCAGCTGCTATGTAGCCAAAGCTCGCCCATTGGTTGCCGTCCACGATCTTCTGAAATATTCGCCGCGCTTTTTCCTTGTCGCCGTTGTAAAGGAAATAGTTTCCGATGCCGTACCCAAGCGACGCTGAACCGAGCGTGTTGGCGTCGCCCTGAATGCTCGCGAGCAGACCATCGACCTTAAGCTCGCCCCGGTTCAGCTTTATCAGTTTCAAATAATCGTCATTCTCAATGACATCGATAGCGCCGGCAAACCTGTCGAGCAAGCGGCGGGCATCAGCGTCTTTGCCCAACCGCCGCAGCGTCATGTAATGCCAGTAGCCGGTGGCAACACGCATATCATTGTTCGTCGAGACCTTTTCGGCCTGCCGGTAGGCGCGAAGAGCATTTTTGAGATCGGCCTTCACGTAATAGGCCAGCCCAAGATGGTACCAGATGTTCGATTGCAGCGTGCTCATCGGAATGTTCTTCGCGTTCGGCAGGCCGTCCGGCTCAACCTCATCGGCCTTTCCTTTTATCAGCTTCGCCGCCTTTTCAAGGTCCGCGATCGCATCATCAAAACAGCGCAGGGTTATCAGCCGATGGCCGCGATGACGATAAAACCTTGCATCGGATGGGAACTTCGAGATCCCATCTGTGAAGATCTTGATCGCACCCTTGTTATCGCCGGGATACGCAGTTCTCCGGCCAAGCCAGATGAAACTGTCCGCCTCATTCGGTTTTGCCGCGAAAACGGCCTTTGCTTCGGCAAGCTTGCTCGTATATTCGATACGTGCGGCGTCCGAAAGTATTGGCCTTACTTCCCGCGCTTCTTCGACGCAGCTTTGTGCATTCGCGAAACCGCCGCCCGCCAGCATAAGCGCCGCGGCGAAGAATAGGTGTCTCATATACCGAAAATTCTAACAAAATCTCCGCAAATCCTTAAGAAATGTACTTTTGCACGAAACGGACGTGTGTTAGATTACCGTTTATGTCAAACCTGATGACGTTTACGCTGCCCGAAACGCTCAAGCAGTCATACCGGGCCGAGATACAGAGAACGATCGAAGACAAACGGATCGCCCGGATCTGGGAAAAGGACGCATCCGTTTGGACCGGCGGAGACGAAGCGAAATGGCTCGGCTGGCTTGATATCGTCGATGAAGAAAAGGCAAATGCCGATCGATATAAGGCCCTGTTCGAAGATCGTGGGTCCGCCGGGTTTAAGGACGTACTGCTTATGGGAATGGGCGGTTCATCGCTCTGTCCTGAGGTGCTCGCGAAAACATTTGGGAATAATAATTTCCACATTCTTGATTCGACCGTTCCGGCCCAGGTCATAACTGTAGAAAGTAAACTCGACCTTGCAAAAACGCTGTTCGTCGTCGCAAGCAAAAGCGGTACAACGCTGGAACCCAACTGTTTCAAACAATACTTTTTCGACCGTGTTTCAAAAACCGTCGGCGAGGAAAACGCCGGCAAGCAGTTCATCGCGATAACCGACCCGGGCTCGAAAATGCAGAAGATCGCAGAGGAAGATGGCTTTCGCCACGTCCTTTACGGCAAACCGGAGATCGGCGGGCGATTTTCTGCGTTGTCCGCTTTCGGTTTGGCCGCGGCGGCACTGATGGGGCTCGAGGTCGAGAAACTCCTGGACGCGGCCGCCGCAATGGTGCGTTCGTGCAGGGCAACCAACCCGAGCGAGAACCCGGGCGCCATCCTTGGGACAATTCTCGGCGTCTGCCATCGCGAAGGCCGCGACAAGCTGACAATATTTACTCCGCCTGAATTTTATGATCTTGGCGCCTGGCTTGAACAGCTGATCGCCGAATCGACCGGCAAGAACGGCATATCGATAGTTCCGGTTGACCGCGAACCGCTTCAAACGGCAGATATGTACGGCAGCGACCGCCTGTTCGTCCATTTCACGGTCAAAGGCTCCGCGGTTGACGAAGATGTCCAGGCCGATCTCGCCGACATTGTCGAAGCCGGCCATCCGATGGTGACGATAGAATTGACGGACAAGTACAGCCTTGGGCAGGAATTCTTCCGCTGGGAATTTGCGACCGCCGCGGCCGGGGCGATAATGGGCATAAATCCTTTCAACCAGCCCGACGTTGAATCGGCAAAGATCGAGGCCCGCAAACTCACCGACGAGTATGAAAGGTCAGGTACGCTCCCGCCCGAAGAATCGTTTTTTTCCGAGGACGAGATCTCGCTTTATTCCAGTGCGGAGTACAGCGCAGAACTGGAGAACGCCGTTGATGAACGTTCGCTTGCCGGCTTTCTTGAGGCACATCTTTGGAACATTGCCGAAAACGATTATTTTGCCATCCTGGCCTTTATAGAGATGGACCAGGAGCACGACGACCTTCTTCAGCAGCTGCGTGCCCATGTTCTCGAACACTATAACGTCGCAACATGTCTCGGCTTTGGGCCGCGATTTCTTCACTCAACCGGCCAGGCGTACAAAGGCGGGGCAAACAATGGCGTCTTTCTGCAGATAACGTCGGACGATCAGATAGATCTGCCCGTGCCTGGGCAAAAATACACCTTCGGAGTTGTTAAGGCGTCGCAAGCAAGAGGCGACCTGCAGGTTCTGCTTGACCGCGGGCGAAGGGCTCTCCGCGTTCATATTTCCGGCAGCGTCGCCGCGGGGCTTGAAAAGTTGATCGACCTGCTGGTCTGAGCCGGGCCGCTAGCAGAGATTCAGGTAGAAAATCAGTTTCTGCGTCTTCGCTTTGCGCCCTTTGTGTTTAAAATGCCCAAAGCTATTCGAAGGCCTTGACCAGCTCGCCCAGGTTTGATTCGACCGTCTGCCATGCGCAGTCCATCATCTCTGGCGTCAATCCAAGCTGAAGGATCGATTCCGACCACTCCAGCCGTGCCGGATCTTCCTCATGCAGCCCGATGCCGCGGATGTTGGCGATCATATTTGCGGCGTCAACAATATACGTGATCAGCAATTGGTCCTGTGCCTGCGCCGGATCATGATGATTAAGTATCGAAACGCAGACCTCGTTCGGGAGGCCCCACCGCCGGGCAACCAACGCACCGACCTCGGCATGGCTGTACCCGAATTTTGCCGTCTCAGCGCGAAGCGTTTCGCCTCCTTCCGCCGCCTCCATCGCCTCCAGAAAACCATCGCTGTCGTATGTAAGCAGCAGTATCTTGCCGACATCGTGAAGCAGCCCGCATACGAACGCCTCTTCGCTGCCGCGATGCCGCAGTATCTTGCTCAGTTCGCGCGCCATCAGCCCGACAGCAAGCGAATGTTTCCAGATCGTCTGCACCTCGCGGCTTTTATATATCGCGTCGGAAAACGTCTTTGATGTCAGCTCCATCATGACGATGTCGTGTATCGTCACCGTTCCGACCGCGTTCACGGCCTGCTGCATCGTGGTCACGTGCTTTTCAAGCGAGTAGATCGGCGAGTTGGCGAGCCTGAGTATCCGCGTGACCAATGACGGCTCAAAATTGATCGCTTCAGCTACTTTTGTAGTAGATGCATCGTAGTCGCGGAGGACCGTGGTCAATCGCATTACTCCGCCTGGTGATGGCGGAAGTTTCATATCGACCAAGGTTTCAAGATCGACCTTTGGGGCCGCGGGCTGGATTCCCGGCGGAAAGTGATGTTCTTGGGGCAGCATTAATTCGGGTAGTAGATCGGAAAATTCTGGGACCGTGGCCCCTTCTACCCGCTTATCGGCAGAATTTATGAAGACTTTATCGCAGGCCGCGTTTTTTTATTGACGGTGAACGCGGCCCAGCCTGCATATTCTCAGGAAAACGCCTCCAGATATTTAATGCCTGAGCCTGTATTGAACAGAACAACGGTTTCACCCTCGTTGACCAGGCCGTCGTCGATCAGCTTTCGCAGGGCTGGCAGGCATGCCGCCCCTTCGGGTGCCGAAAAGATCCCCTCCGCCGCCCCGATCTCGCCGACCGCCTTTATCAATTCCGCGTCCGTCACTGCGATCGCCGTGCCGCCCGAAGCCCGCAGAGCATCCAGTATCAGAAAATCACCGATCGCCTTCGGCACCCGCAATCCCGAAGCGACCGTCGCCGCGTTCTCAAATTCATCGGCAAAACGCTCGCCCGAGTGAAACGCGCGAACTATCGGTGCACAGGTCTCGGATTGCACCGAGACCATCCGCGGCCGTTTTGAACCGATCCAGCCCATCTGTTCCATTTCGTCAAAGGCCTTCCACATCCCGATCAGGCCTGTGCCGCCGCCGGTCGGGTAAAGTATCACATCCGGCAGTTCCCAGCCCATCTGTTCGGCCAGTTCGTAACCCATCGTTTTCTTGCCTTCGACGCGGTACGGTTCCTTCAGCGTCGAAACGTCGAACCAGCCTTCTGCCTCTTTGCGTTCGGCCACGATCTTGCCGCAATCCGTGATCAAACCGTCGATCAGCGTTACGTTCGCACCCGTCTGGCGGCATTCAATAA